>JBEKSO010000114.1:0-10421 GCA_049516935.1 Thermoguttaceae bacterium | reverse complement strand
GCGCAAGGAGTTTCCCACAATTCTGGAGTACAATGCGTCGGCGGGCGAGCTGGCCGAGCCGTACCGCGTGCTGGTGGTTGCCAATTTTCCCGTGAATTTTTCGGAAGCCGCCGCATTGCGCCTGAAAAGCATCGTGTCGAGCGGCGCGCGGTGCGGCGTGTTCGTGCTTTTGAGCATGGATACGAAATTGCCGGTTTCCCGGCACTCTTCTCTTGCCGACCTGGAGAGTGAAGCCTTGGTCTTGCGATGGGACCAGTCGCAATTTGTTTGGGAGCACCCGGATTACGGGCCGTTGCCGGTGAGATTGGACAGTCCGCCCCCGGCCGATTTGTTCCGCGAGATTGTGCGCACGGTGGGCGATCGGGCAAGATTCGCGGGCCGCGTGGAAGTGCCCTTCTCCAGTATCGTTCCCACAGACGACAAGCGGTGGACCGCCGACAGCAGCGGCGGCATCGACGTTCCGCTGGGCAGGGCCGGCGCCTTGAAATTGCAAAACCTCAAACTCGGCAGCGGGACTTCGCAGCACGTGTTGATATCGGGCAAGACGGGCTCGGGCAAATCGACCCTGATGCACGTGCTGATCACGACCCTGGCCCTGCAATACAGCCCGGACGAGGTTGAATTGTACCTGGTCGATTTCAAGAAGGGGGTCGAATTCAAGGCCTACGCGCACTACGCACTGCCGCATGCGAGAGTGATCGCCATTGAAAGCGAGCGAGAGTTCGGCTTAAGCGTGCTGCAGCGGTTGGACGCCGAATTGCGGACTCGCGGCGATTTGTTCCGCAACCAGGGAGTCCAGGATATAAAAGGCTACCGCTTGGTACAACCGAAGGCCAAACTACCGCGAGTGCTTTTGATCATCGACGAGTTCCAGGAACTTTTCACCGAGGACGACCGGATTGCGCAAGACGCAGCCTTGTTGCTGGACCGGCTGGTGCGTCAAGGCCGGGCATTCGGGATCCACGTCTTGCTGGGATCACAGACATTGGGAGGGGCTTACTCGCTGGCCCGCAGCACCATCGGCCAGATGGCGGTGCGCATCGCCTTGCAGTGCAGCGAGTCGGACGCCCATCTGATCCTGAGCGAAGAGAACACGGCCGCCCGACTGCTTACCCGGCCGGGCGAAGCGATCTACAACGACGCCAACGGACTCTACGAGGGGAACCATCCGTTCCAAGTGGTTTGGCTGCCCGACAACGAGCGCGACGAGTACTTGCAGCAGATTGCGCAATTGGCGGCGAAAAGGGTGGCGGAGAATCAGTCCCCATTTCCGCCGCCGATCGTGTTCGAAGGCAACGTGCTGGCCGATCCAAGAGAAAATCCCGGTCTGAAGGAATTGCTGGCCGCCGGGTCGTGGCCCGAAACCTGCCCGGTCCCGCACGCGTGGTTGGGTTCGGCAGTGGCCATCAAGGAGGCGACGGCTGCATCTTTCGTCCGGCAAAACGGCAGCAATTTGCTATTGGTGGGACATAGGGACGAGGCGGCGTTGGGCGTGCTGGCCAATTGCATCATCAGTTTGGCCGCCCAGCATGCGCCTGAGGGGGGAAAAGGGGAGAGGACCCTTAACGATAGGGATTCTGTACCCATTGCCGGCGCGCGGTTTTATATCCTAGACGGAATTCGCGGGGATGCGCCGGAGGCCGGTTTTTGGAGGCGCTTGGACACGGCTTTGCCACAGGCCATGAAAATCGCCGATCCGCGCGGATCGGCCGATATGCTGGGAGAGATTTCCGCGGAGTTGGCCCTGCGGCAGGAACGATCTGAAGAGCACGCGTCGCCGATATATTTAATTATTTATAATCTTGCCCGCTTCCGCGAATTGCGCAAGGACGACGATTTCAGTTTTTCGTCGCTTGATGACGGCAAGCCGCCCAGCCCGGCCAAGCAGTTCAATGCCATTGTGCGGGAAGGTCCGGCTTTGGGCATACACACTCTGGCGTGGTGCGACAGCTATAACAACGTCATCCGCTTTCTGGACCGGCAAAGCCTGCGGGATTTTGAAATGCGCGTGGCGTTTCAGATGAACGCCACCGATTCGAGCAACCTGATGGATTCGCCCGATGCCAGCCGGTTGGGCATTCACGTGGCGATTTTCTATGACGAATCGCAGGGGCGGATGGAAAAATTCCGCCCTTACGGCCTGCCAACCAGCGAGTGGCTGTCCCGGGTCAAAAATCAATTATCGTCGCGAATAAAGAATCACGCCCAGCCGTAAAACGGATCAAAGTCTAGTTTGCCGAGTTTTGGATCAATTCTAATGCGATGTTTACCTAGGTATAAAAACCGGTTGTATGCGACCGGGCTATTGAGAGTCCGATCGATAATGCCACTTATCGGCGGTGAACAACCACTGGAATATAAGAGAATTTCCACTGGCGGCTGTTAGCCGCCGGCTATTGCGTGTGGCATTAGTTTTCTGAGTCTCAACAAACGGACGCTACATCCGGCTTATCGTGAAACCGCAAGCGGTTTTTTGGAATGCGCGTCGCGGACATAGCGGCGGCATGAGCGCAGAGGCTTGTACAGCCACTCGGGGAGTAAGATCCGCGGCAACATTTCTAGCCAGTGTATCGGCTCGCCGCCCGGATACAATCGCATGCGACATGAAGCGGAAAGCCTGAGACAACGCCGCCAATATCGCTGAGTTTGGGCATAGTCACGGGCAAAACAAGCGTCGCCGGCCATGAAGTATGCCACGGCCGTGGCTTCGGCCTTCAGGGCTCGGACCTCGGGCGGCAGGTTGTTTCTGGTAAAAAATTTCTCCATCAGCCGGAGGTGTTCTTTGGCCAATGCCTCGCCCCGCCCGGTAAGGCTTGCTGCCTGCGGATGACGTCGCCAGGTGGCCAGGGTGTGGGGAATTCGCGCGAATGGGCCGTGCAGTCCCAGGCGCAGCCAATACTCGAAGTCGCCGATCAGCCGGTAGGTGGGATCGCGAATTGGGGCCAGGGCGAAACATTTTTTACGAATAAACGTGCCTGGGCCCGGAAAACAGCAGTGCCAGCGGATCATGTTCAAGTAGTTGTATTCATGTGTCTTTACGTTTTGCAGGACTTTCCCCTTTGAATCTATCATTAGCCAATCGGGATAGGCCACCAGGACCTGGGGATGGGCGAGCATGAAATCGACGCCGGTTTCGATCAAACCGGGCAGGAGCGGATCGTCGGAGTTGACCGTCACGATCAGATCGCCGCGGGCCGTGCTCCAGCCCTTATTGACCGTGAGCGATTCGCCCATATTCGGGTGCGATTCCCAGCGGATGCGTCCATCATAACGCGTCAGAACCTCGCGGGTGTTGTCGGTCGATCCGTCGTCAAGCACGATGTACTCGATATTGGGATAGCTTTGGGAGAGGATGCTGTCGATGGTTTCCGGTAAAAACGCGGCGCGGTTGTAGGCGGCCGTGACTACCGACACTAAAGGTCTTGAATCTTTCGGATGGCTCATCGGCAGCTTCCTTGCTCGTTCAGATTATTAGTTGAGTTTTGCAAATTGCTCATCTCTCCCGACCAACCTTCGGTCTGCCCTCACCCTAGCCCTCTCCCGGAGGGAGAGGGTACATTTAATTTGGCCGCCATTTTGCAAGAGACTACGATACAGGTTGACATGTGCCTTCAAGAATACATCGCGATGATAGCGGAGCACGGCGTTTTTTCTCCCCTGCCGCGCCCATTGCCGGCGCAACTCCGGGTGATCGTAAAAAAGTTGCAAGCCTTGAACGAGTCCGTCGACATCCTTGGCCTTAACCAGCCAGCCGGTATGGCCATGGTCGATCAAATCCGGCACTCCTCCCACGGCAAAGGCAATTGTGGGCGTTTCACAGGCCATTGCTTCTATGGTTGCACAGGAGAAGGATTCGGCAAGGGTAGGATTTATGGCCACGTCGGCGGCGGCAATATAGCGGGCCAGCAAGGCCCGATCTGCGATAAAACCCTTATATATTACCGATAATCCTTGAAACAATTTCATCATTTCCTGCTCGGCGCGGCCGACAAGAATGATTGAAAGCGGGCGTTGGCAGCGGCGGGCCGCCTCGATAAGATATTCCACTCCCTTAAACGAATTGCCAAGGTAATTGGCGAAAAAAATGAGCAAAAACTCGTTTAGCGGCAGGCCGAGTTGTTCGCGGATTTCCTTTTTTGGCATGGGGCGAAACGTGTCAACATCGACCCAGTTGGGGATAACAATCGGTCGTTGGGCAAACATGCCCGAACGCATCGCCTGGTCGGCCATCCACTGCGAGGGCGTTACAGGCACAAACGATCGCTGAAGGGCCATTCTCCGTTTGAGCAGTTGCATGAATCCTGAAAAATCCAGGCCCAGATGCAGTCTGGTGTTAATTCCACACTGTAACGGCCAGCGCCCCAGTTGCGGGCAGTCATGGCATCCGGTTTCGAACTTATTGCAGTCCATCGGATGCAGACATCCGCCTGTAAAGGGCGAACAGTCGTGAAAAGTCCATACCACGGGCATGCGGCGCGATAGGAGTTTTATCGAATATGGAGAAATGGCCGAAGAAATGTCGTGAAAATGAGCGATTTGATAAGCCGCGAAGTGCCTGCGGATGTTTGCATACTCCCAAGGAATCAACTCCTGGAGTCCAAAGGCCCCCACGATTTTATGCAGTTTAGCAAGACACTTTTTATAGCGGATTCCATATAGGGAGCGCATGTGGGGTTCTAAACCATCGCCCCACCAGGCAACCCAATGATGCGCGGCGTGGCCGTATTGTCTTAAGGCGAGGGTGAGTTGCTCGGCGATAAGGCTGGCCCCGCCTCCGTAGCGATCGGATTTGCTAACGACGGCAACCCGTAAATACTCTAAATCGTTGATATTAGATGTACTTTTTATATTCATTCCGCTAGTGCGACGATACGGCCCGTTGAAGAAGAGATTCTTTAGTTCATATCAGAGGCCATAATGATAATTACCGTTATTATTAACGACAATACGAGATTTCCCTGGACGATTGGCAGCGGAACATAGGACCAATCGTACGGTCTGTTCGTGTTGAGCTAAGAACTCTAAATCCGTTTGGCAATGCACGAATTAGGCGGATTGGGCTAATCAGCCGCGGATCAGTGCCAGGGTTTTCAACCATGGTTTAAGTTTTGGTATCAGATGAGCACGCATCCGAGGAGCATAATGAAGTGGCAGACCATGATAAAATGGGTTAAATAGGGAAGGTATCTTGATGCTCTGGAATCAGCCGTTAAATTGATGGGGGCGTTGAGGTCGGGGCATTCCGCGAAACGAACCGTGGCTGGAATGTCAGAAAACTGCGGAACCGGCTTTCCCGGCGATCAAAAAACGGCAAGTCGCGATGATTCCGGGCAACTCCTGCGATAAGCCAAACGGACACTCTGAACCATTGCAGGTTCATTTTGCATAGATCCAATCGGCAATTTTCGCCACAACGTCCTTTTCCAAGCCATTGAAGCCATGATAGGCGAATGCCTCGCAGGGATCGCCGCGGTTCTCGCCTCCTCGAACGCTGATCAGCGATTTTCTGGGCGCGCCGTCCAGTTCTCTCATAAGACCTGAAATCGCGGTGAACGGACAAAGCCTACAGCCGTCTTGTTCGTGGTGGATCACCAGAACGGGAATCGCGAGTCTTTGCAGGGGCATTTGCGGCACGGCAGGAGGTTCTCTGTCATCGAACAATATCGTCGAGGTCAACACCAGGCCATCAGGACCACCCTGGCTTCCGCTCAATTCCGTGGCAACAAATGCCGCGGATTGCGTTCCATGACTCGTGCCGACCAGCCAGACGGGCAAACCGCTTTGTTGTTTAAGCCATGCAATCACCGCCTTGATGTCCGCGACATGTTGGGGTGTCTGGCGGAAACCTTTGAGGGTCAGCCCTTGCCGATCGGAAGGCGCATCAACGACAGCTACGGTCAATCCTTTGTCGGTGAAAAGTCGCCGGGCCCGCACCAGAAAGTTGCCGCTCAAAAACCGAATGCTCCCGTCTTGGGATATTCCAAGCCGTCCATTCCCGCCGGCGAAGAGGATGACCGCGGCCTTGGGTTTTTCCGGAGTTAAAAGCAGGAATCTTTGGGTTACACCGGGGCGTGCAGTAACGTCAACGACGCGCTCCGAGACTTGACCAAATGCAACTTGCCATAATCCGAGGACCACGGCAGCCTGCATGAATACGGTTCTTTTTTTCATAGGGTAGACCCTCCTTAAAAATAGTAAGGAGGCGCCTGAAGAAGTCAAGTGTTGCGCCAGATTCGATCTTTGCCGGACCCCAACTCGCATCATGTGCGTTGTCTTCGTTTTCCAGGCATCTTGGCACAATCCTCGGAACTCTCCTTAACTGTACGCATTTACAGTAAGCTGCCGTTTATGCAGCCGGACGAAATACTGCGAATCGCGCTCTCAATGGGAACGCAGAATCTGCCGGGACAACTCGCGACTGCTTCAGGATCCAGAAGGGCAGTGACACGGGCGCAGCCTGTCCCGATGCGCTGATTGCGTGCGCCTTGTCCGGTTTCGGGCATGGAGTTGGCGAGTCGGAAGGAAGGCTAGTCTTATCAACTCGTTTGCTTGCATGCCGGCTGGAACTCTCAAGATTCGAGCGGTCCAGCAGGAGAAGGAACCAATGCTGTTCGATTGGTCCTCATTGCCGCCGTTGCGAGTAATTACAGGCTTGATTCCGAAAGAACAAGATTTACAACAAGTGGGCGCTACGAGACTTGAACTTGTGACCCCCAGCTTGTCGAGCTGGTGCTCTAACCAACTGAGCTAAGCGCCCGATTTCTTCGGCCAAGGAGCTTTGAACGCTTTCAGCCAAACCAACAATTGTGACATCCAATTCTTTAACAGTCAACCGAATAGCCGGTTATCGAATTATGAACCCCTCGTACAGGTGTAATAAACAATGTTAAAAGTTTTTCGATGCGGAGAGAAAACAGTGGGGCAAAGAAAATCTCCCTCACCCTAACCCTCTCCCGGAGGGGGAGGGGACAAAATTCGGGCTCTCTCGGAGGGAGATGGGAGGTGTGTTTCAGGCCCACGTGGAGGGAGAGGAGACGTGATTCAAGCTCACCTGGAGAGGAAAGGGGCTGTTATCGCAAAATCTTTGGCTGCAATGGCGTTTCACTCTTGATACAATTATTATGAATCCTATACTTGAGGGGCAATGTGCCTTTGCCGGGTAGCGCGCTTATGTCCTTTGTAACGACATCCCGCTCGATGGCCAATAATCCAATCCATTCACGCAGGAGATTATGCTGAAAGTAAATCTGCCCGACGGAAGTATTTTGGAGTATTCGCGTCGCGTTCGTCCGCTGGATATCGCAGCCGATATTGGTCCCCGATTGGCCAAAGCGACGTTGGCCGCCCAGGTGGACGGCCGTCTCATAGGGGCCGATCAGCCCTTGCCCGAAGAAGGGCAAATCTCGCTGCGGCTTATCACTAAAAAGGATCCCGAAGCGTTGGAAATCATGCGGCATTCGTGTGCGCACGTGATGGCTCGGGCGGTAATGCGATTGTTTCCCGGGGTGCAATTGGCGTTCGGTCCGACGATTGAAAACGGGTTTTACTATGATTTTCAACTGGAGCACGCTTTTTCGGAAGAAGATTTTCCGCGGATCGAGGCCGAGATGGCCAGAATCGTCAAGGAAGACGAGGCCTTCGAGCGCGTGGAAATGGATCGGCGTGAAGCGGTTCAGTTTTGCATGGATTTGGGACAGTCGCTGAAGGTCGAGCACATCGAAGACGGATTGAGGGACGAGACCTCGCTTTCGTTTTACCGGCAAGGCGAATTCATCGATTTATGCCGGGGGCCGCACGTACCCAGCCCCGGGGCGATCGGGGCCTTTAAGCTTCTTTCCGTGGCCGGGGCGTATTGGAAGGGCGACGCCTCGCGTCAGCAGTTGCAGCGGATTTACGGCACGGCCTGGTTCAGCCGCGAGGAACTCGATGAATACATTCGCAAAATCGAGGAGGCCAAACGCCGCGATCACCGCGTGTTGGGCCGGCAGTTAGAGCTTTTCATGATCGACCCGGCGGTGGGCTCGGGGCTGGTTTTTTGGCTGCCCAAGGGGGCGATAGTTCGCCGCGAGTTGGAGAACTTCATCTACGACGAGTTGATCAAACGCCACTATCAGCCGGTTTATACGCCGGTGATAGGCAACGTTCATTTATACGAGACCTCGGGCCATTATCCATATTATAAGGATTCACAGTACCCACCGATCGAAATGGCCGACGGCGACCGTTATCTGCTTCGGCCCATGAACTGCCCGCACCATATTACGATTTACAAATCCAAGCCGCGGAGTTATCGCGAGCTGCCCTTGCGCTTGGCCGAGTTCGGCACGGTGCACCGGTTCGAGATGTCGGGCGAACTGAACGGGATGACCCGGGTGCGGGGATTCACGCAGGACGACGCCCATATTTTCTGCACCGAGGACCAGGTGGCCGGCGAGTTTCGCGGCTGCATGGACATGACGCAACTGGTTCTGAAAACCCTGGGGCTTGACGATTATCGCGTCCGGCTGGGATTTCGCGATCCGGCCAGCGACAAGTACGTGGGTACTCCGGAAATTTGGCGGCGAGCCGAGGAGTCGCTGGAAGAGGTATGCCGGGAGATGGGCTTGTCGAACGTGCGGGTGGAACGGGGCGAAGCGGCATTCTACGGTCCCAAGGCCGATTTCGTGGTGGCCGATTGCATCGGCCGCGAATGGCAACTAGGCACCGTGCAACTGGATTATAACCTACCCAGCGCCCAACGATTTGCCTTGGAGTATATCGGAGCGGACAACACTCCGCACCGGCCGGTGATGATCCACCGGGCGCCGTTCGGCTCGTTCGAGCGATTTGTGGGCATGCTTATCGAGCATTTCGCCGGGGCATTTCCCTTGTGGCTCGCGCCCGAGCAGGTTCGAGTGATGGTCGTGAGCCAAAAAGTGGAAGAGTATGGGCGCAAGGTCCAAGAGCGGATGTCGCAAGCCGGGCTAAGGGTGAGCGGCGACTATCGGGCGGAAAAAATCGGGGCAAAAATCCGCGATGCGCAGTTGGAATTGATTCCATATATGTTTATCATTGGCGGCAGGGAAGCGGAGGAAGGCAAAGTCTCGGTCCGCGACCGCCTGGAAGGCGATCTGGGACCCATGCCAGTCGAAATGGCCATGGACAAATTGAAAACGGAGATCCGCGAAAAGACCATCCGCCAGGTGGCCAAAGGGCAGGGTGTGGGAGTCGGGAGATAGAGTCTTTTTAATGCAAATTGACAATTGCAAATTTCAAATTGCAAATTGAACGATGATATAAACTGTTAACCAAAAACCGATAACTCTTGGAGTAAAGTGCGTATGGGAAAATGGAAGATTACAGGCGAGGTCAAGCAGCGAGTCAACGAACAAATCCGCGTTAATTCCGTGCGTGTCATAAGCGCGGATGGGAGCCAGTTGGGAATCATGTCCACCGACAAGGCCATGGAACAGGCCCGCCTGGCCGATCTCGATCTGGTGGAGGTGGCGCCAAACGAACGTCCCCCGGTTTGCCGCATCATGGATTTCGGCAAGTTCAAATACCAGCAAAAAAAACGGCAGCATAAAAGCCACAGCCACCAAATGAAGATCAAGGAAATTCGCGTGCGGCCCAAGACGGGCGATCACGATTTGAACGTGAAGATCGGCAAGGCCCGGGAGTTTCTGGAACACAAAGATAAGGTGATCGTGAGCGTGATGTTTCGCGGGCGGGAGTTGGCGCACATCGAAGAAGGCCGCAAGGTGATCGACGATATTCTTACGAAGTTGGAAGACGTTTCGAAAGTAGAATCGATACCCATACATCACGGGCGGCGGATGATATGCACGCTGGCGCCGAAATAACCGACACGCAGACCGACTCGCCACGGAGGCACGGAGGCCATGGAGATGGGCATGAAGATCGATAATTGGTTTTCTATTAAAAAATGCCGTGTCATGCAATCTCATTAATGGGTTGTAGCAATTCTTGTTGCGGCCGCCCCTAAAGGGGCTTTGTGAAAGGAATTATGGAATCCTTCTAACCCAGGCGTAAAACGCCTGGGCTAGAGAAAAGAGACCATGATTAGATATTCCGCAATCCAAGCATGAAACGCGTGGGCTAGAGAACATCTTCATTCAGGCGATCTGTGCTTTGTTGTGCGGACAACTCTTATTTCTGTCTATTTCCACGGCGGCAGATTATACTGAAATCTTGGGAAAAAATCTCTCCCGCGGTGTCTATATTGCAGATGGCCGAGCGAGACGGGGAACATGGCTGGCATAGGTCAGGAAATATTGACGCGGCTTTTGGACGAGCACGGAGCGGCGCTTGTGCTTTATGCCCAGCAATGGTGTGATACGCCCGAGGACGTAGTGCAAGATGCTTGTTTGGCCTTGGTCCGCCAGCCGGCATTGCCCGACAATTTGGCAGGCTGGCTGTAC
>JBEKSO010000113.1:0-10485 GCA_049516935.1 Thermoguttaceae bacterium | reverse complement strand
GCGCCGCCGGCCTGGTAGTCCCAGATTTTTCGGCCGGTTTTGAGGTCCAGGGCGTATAGTCGGCCGTCGGCCGAACCCGCGAAAACCCGCCGGCCCACAACTACCGGCGAACTATCCACCCGGCCCTTTGTCGCGAATGCCCACAAAGGCCGGCCGGTTTTGGGGTCCAGGGCGTGGACGTGCTTGTCTTTCGAGCCGACGATCACCGCTTCTGCCGTAACGGCGGCCGAGGAGATGTCTTCCGAAACATCTTTTTCGGGCCGGCGGCGCCAGAGAACTTTCCATGATTTTGCGTCGATGGCGTAATATTCTCCACTCTCAGTGCCTAAATAGATTATGTCGTTCAAAATGGCCGGCGCGGATCCGGTGGGCGAATCGATTTCCACCTCGCTCATCTGCTTTCCGCTCATCAGATCGAGGACATGCAATTTTTGGTCGCAGCCGCCCACGTAACATCGGCCGTCGAGCACGGAGCAAAAACAGCGGACCTCGTAGTCGCATTCGAACTTCCATGCCGGCTTGCCTGCGGCGACGTCAAGACAATAGACATTGTAATCGCGGGAACCGAAGATTACATTTTTACCGTGAAAATTCGGGCTGGAATCGATTTCGCCGCCCGTATCGAAATTCCATAGCTCCTTGCCCGTTGCGGCATCGACGCAATAGAAGCGCCCGTCCGTGTCGCCAATCAGCACGCGTCCATGATCCACTCCGGGCGAGGCTTTGAATGTGGAATGAGTGGAAAAGATCCAGCGTCGGTCGCCTGAAGACAGTTCTACGGCATAGAGATTTCCGTCCAATCCGCCGGCGTAGACCATCCCCTCGGCGATAACGGCGGTTGATTCGAATCCGCCTTTGGGCGGGGTGAAACGCCAAAGCAACTCCAGTTTTTCGGGCAGATCGCTTTTTGCCACGCCGGTGGCCTGGGCGTCGCCGCGAAAAAGCGGCCAGGCGTCGTTCGATAAAGAAGCAACCTGCGCCCGTTGGGGACCCGCGGAATTATCGGATGCGCCGGTTGGAGCGCGCGAAGTGCAGGAAACCAACAACAACGACAAAGCGAGCAGAGATAATACCGCGGCGCGGAATAGAATTGGCTTCGTCATTCGAGGAACGTAATGCCGGCACGCGCGCCGGCGCTAAACACCGACGTCAGGGCGTATTCGGAGTATTGGCCGGGTTGGGCACTGCGCTTAGTTGCGATAGGACTTGCAAGATGCTGTTTAGATGCGCCATGCGCGGACCAAAACGGTCGACAAATTCGTTGAGCATGAATTCGCCTTCTAAAAGCGACTCGTAATTAACGCTGATTTCCTGGGTAAGAGTTTCCAGGAATTCGGTTTGTACTTTGCCCAGGGCCTCGGTGGCCAGCCGGCAACTACGCGCCAAACGAGGATTCGCTTGTTTCCATTGTCCCAGTTCGGTAGCCCGCTGTTTTCCAGGGGCGCTAAGCTGAGCCACAAGTTCCTCGAGCAATTCGTTTTGCCGATCCTGGGCGGCGACCAGATCGCGTAAAAGCCTGGTTTGCTCGGCCACTTCGCCGCGGGCTTGAGGCGCCGGAGGATAGGTGGGTGATACGTCGATCTGGGTATATAGTGGTTGACGGCTGCGTACTTGCTCTTGACTCATAATAAGTATCCCCTGAAACAAAACATTCCATTCAAGTGCAGTATAACAAGAAATCACATAAAAAGTCGAGTACCCTGGCTATGATATTTGCCGAAAATCTCAAAAATCCAGATATCTAATTAACTGTGAGAGATGGCTATAACGACTTGAATTACTTATAGTTATGGCATTTCTCATCACCACCAACGCGCGGGAAAAGATAATTTCGCCCTTCTTGGCGTTAAAGTAGTTATTGCTCCGCACCCGATCCCCCTGGAGGCTACTTCTGCCTTAGAAGTAAGGCTAGAAGAATGCGCAGTTTGGATAATATAAGGGAGATAAGGCACTGCGATGGGCAACTCGGAAACTAGATCAAAACCGACCTTACCGATGCCGGCCTTGGGCTTTTTAACCATAATCAATAATCCGCAGCATGGATTTTTCGGCGGGTATTTAATTCTGAATATGTCAGGGCGTCCTTTGGAGTTCCATTGCACCGCCCCGATTAAACCCAATCGGGCGCAAGAAATTCTCTATGGGCCGACGCTGGAGGCCTTCATTTATGGCGAGCAGATCGGACAGACATTGCTCAGGCAGTCGAGCCATGAGCCGCTTATGGTTTGCACCGATCGCGAGCCGGCCTTGGCTGTGCGCCAGTATATTTCATGGCCCGTGGTGTTGGTCCTTCCGCCGGAGCAGTCGGTGGCCGTCGAGAAAGAGCAAAGAATTTTCCGCTTCGATCAGCCGCATGGCGGCGGGCCGAAATTGCTGACCTTTGAATTGGGCCGCAATCGGCTGGCCTTGCCTGTAAAAGACGAAGACCAGCGCCTGGTGATTCAACAGCGCCTTAACGAGTTGCCCGAACTGTTCGACCTGGCCGAGCCTTTCGGGCGAATTCGCGAGGCCATCGAAGAAGCGCAACAGGCCGTGCGATGAGTAAAAATGCGAATGATCGAAGCGTGAGCGGATTCTTAGAGCGATTTTCCCGGCTGAGGCCGTCGTATCCGACCGTGGTCGGCGTGGAACTGAATTTTGATCCGCCGTTGAAGGCAATCGATTTAAGCGGTCTATTGCTGCCGGCCGAGCCGCGGGTGTTTTCGCTCCCGGTTACAGACGATGCGCCTCGGGCGATAACAATTCCCATTACAAATCCCCCCGTTCGCGTGCGAAGTTTTGTATTTCCCGAACCGGCGGCGATGCCGGCCCTGCCCGCCGCAGCCGTGGAGCAACGCTCGAAACAAGCCGTTTTTTTCGCAAAAGAGCCATCGGCCCAATCAACCCGCATCAAGCCGCCCGGCGACGTTATCAAGCTGGAAGATCGGCTGCATTATCTGTTGCAGCCTTCCCTGGAGACGCTATTACACGAAGGCGATCTGACGTTTCCCTGCCGGCCGTATCCGTATCAGTTCGAGGGCATGGCCTTTCTTTACCCCAGGCATGCGGCCATTTTGGCTGACGAAATGGGGTTGGGCAAAACTATGCAGGCCATCACGGCCATTCGACTACTACTCCATCGCCTGGAGGTCCGCCGCGTGCTGTTGGTTTGCCCCAAGACACTGGTGACCAACTGGCAGCGGGAATTTTCGCAGTGGGCACCAGAGTTGCCCGTGCTCGTGATAGAAGGCGATCAGTCTAAACGCGCCTGGCAATGGCGGCTCCCGGACGTGCCGGTGCGGATCGCCAATTATGAAATTCTCCTGCGGGATCGGGAGATCTTTGAAAACTCCTCCCCTCTCCGGGCACCGACCGAAGGTTGGTCGGGAGAGGGGCCGGGGGTGAGGGCGGAACTGCCTGGAGAAAAGGAAAACAGCCCTCACCCTAACCCTCTCCGGGCACCGACCGAAGGTTGGTCGGGAGAGGGGACTATTGCTCCGGTGAATTTCGATTTGGTGCTCCTCGACGAATCGCAGCGGATAAAGAATCGCCTAAGTGCGACAAGCCAGATTGTGCGGTCGATTTCCCGCAAGCGGAGTTGGGCCTTGACCGGCACTCCCGTGGAAAACAGCACCGACGACCTGGTAGGCATATTCGAGTTTCTTGCCCCGGGATTTCTCTCGCCCGATATGAAGCCGCGGAAAATGGGCCGCACCATAAGCGACTATATTTTGCGGCGGACCAAAGACCAGGTGCTCGCCGATCTGCCGCCGAAAATAGTTCACGATGAACAATTGGAACTGACTCCCGAGCAACGCGAAAGTTACAACCTGGCCGAGGACGAGGGCGTGCTGCGTTTGACCGAATTGGGCCTCTCGGCCACGATCCGGCACGTTTTTGAGTTGATTTTGCGGTTAAAACAAATTTGCAATTTCGATCCCGCCGCCGGAACCAGCGCAAAACTCGAGCGCCTCGAGGCCGATTTGGAGGAAATCGCCCAAAGCGGGCGCAAGGCCATCGTGTTCAGCCAGTGGGTTGCCACGATCGAAAAACTGAGCGGTCATTTGGCCCGATTCGGCCCCCTGGAATATCACGGGCGGATTCCGACCGCCCGGCGCGACGGCATTATCGAGCGATTCCGCGCGGACGATTCCAGCCACGTGCTGCTGATGACTTACGGCGCCGGCGGCCTGGGTCTGAACCTGCAAATGGCCAATTACGTGTTCCTTTTCGACCGTTGGTGGAACCCGGCCGTCGAAGATCAGGCGATAAATCGCGCCCATCGCATCGGCATCGACGGCCCTGTGTACGTGACGCGATTCCTAATGCTCGACACCATCGAAGAGCGCATCGAACGGATTCTGCAAGAGAAGCGCGATCTTTTCGACACCATCTTCTCCGACGCCGCCGCCCATCAAAAACTGGGCCTAACCCAAGAAGAACTCTTCGGCCTCTTCCAGATTAAATGCCCGACCGCCCCGATCGACAAAGCGGCATAACACAACCGCTACCGATAGTCGCGGCTTTATAAACGCACAAAACAAATGAAAAGCCGCGACCAGTGGTCGCGCTCGTGCCGAGCTATTATAATCATTGCCATGGTAAATACCCTTGGCTACCATTTCGTGAAATCGGCCTATGGCCAATGGCTTCCTGGCGATGATCGAGGTTCGTGGTCCGATGCCTGGGATGACCAAATCGGCTATATCGAACCTCACATGCTGCATCCCGGCGATCCCGTGCGCCATCGCATGGCCGAAGAGCGAATGAAGCACGATCCCATACGCTTTTCAAATGCAATGATTGATATCGTTGCCGCCACCTTGGGTGAGTGCATCAAAACCTCCGCCGGTGGTTTAACAATTATGGCCGCTACAATTGAACCTACCCATATACACCTTCTGATTCCCTACAGCGGCAGAGACATTGAAAAGACCGCAAAATGGATAGCCGATAAAACCACAAAAATGATACACGCTAAAACCAATCATTCCGGCCCGGTTTGGTGCAAAGGCAAGTGGTGTTCATACATTTTTGATGATGAATGTTGGACGAGCGTAATGAATTACATCGAACAACATAACATTCGACGCGGCCGGGCAAAACGGCCATATTCTTTTTTATCATTATCCGTGATCTGACTGGCACTACGGCGCGACCAATGGTCGCGGCTTTACAACTCCTGTTCTATCATCGCATGTTCAATATTATGCATATAGTATAATCTGGTGGATTCTTTATCCCCCAATATATTTTTTCTTTTTTCTCACAAAAGTCTTGTATTTAATCGCAGAGACCGATATACTTCATGTGTGCATTAGTAATCTAGTGCACTAAGGAGGATCGAGTGAAAATCAATCCTAGCAGCCACGTGCCAATATACCTGCAAATTGCCGAGGGAATCCGCGCGGCGGTGGCGGCTGGCTTATATCGACCGGGTGAGGCCCTGCCCTCGCTGCGGAACATGGCGATACAAATTAAAGTCAATCCGAATACCGTGCAACGGGCCTACGACGAGTTGGAGCGGGAAGGCCTGATATATGCCCAGCGCGGCAAGGGCCTTTATGTCTCGGAGAAAGGGACTGCGTCGGCCCAATGCCAGGCAGGCGACGGTGTGCGCCGGGTGCTTGACGAGGCCGTTCGGGCCGGCCAGGCGGCCGGCATGAGTGCGGAACAAGTTCGCGAAATATTCAATAATGCCATCCAAGGCATGATCAAAATCGGGAGTAAACGCCGATGACTTCGCAAACAGACAGCTCTCAGGCCATCGAGATTCACGGTTTGACCAAGCGGTTTGGCCGCACCCTGGCGCTCGATAATCTTTCCTTAACAATTACCCGCGGCAGCACGTTCGGGCTGCTCGGACCAAACGGGGCAGGCAAGAGTACGACCATCAAAATACTGATGGGAATACTCTCGGCCACGGCCGAAAAATTGCAGATACTGGGAGTCGACGTTCGCACGAATCCGGCGCTCGTTAAACAGCGGGTCGGCTATGTGCCCGAGACGCACCACATTTATCGCTGGATGCGCGTAAGCGAGGTCATTGGTTTTTGCCGGTCGTGTTATCGGCCCTGGAACGATCGAACGTGCCGGGAGATGCTCGATCTGTTCGCCCTTGATCCGGCCAAAAAAGTGAAGCATCTTTCAAAAGGGATGCTGGCCAAACTATCGCTATTGCTGGCTGTTTCGCACGAGCCGGAAATGCTTTTACTCGACGAGCCGCTGGCAGGATTGGACCCGATTGTGCGCGAGGAATTTTTGGAGGGCGTTTTGGGAACAATCTGTTCGCGCGGGCAAACCGTGCTCATATCCAGCCACATGCTCGACGACGTGCGGCGATTGTCCGATACCATTGGGATCCTCAATGAAGGACGGCTATTGGTGCAAGACAACCTCGACCATCTAATTTCCACGACTAAACGCATTTGCGCCACGTTGCGAGACGGTTGCCGCCCGGAAAGTCCGCCCGAGGGCACAATTTGGCAGCGCGTCAACGGGCGGGAATGGATCGCCACGGTCCGCGATTTTTCCCCAGATAAGGTCCAACAAGTCCAGGCGCTTGACGGCGTGGAGCACGTTGAAGTGCAAGACCTGGGGTTGGAAGAACTTTTTAAGGATTTCATTAAAGGGCAAAGGGTATCAAAATGAAATGGCTTATGTGGAAAGATTACCGGCTGAACTGGTTGATCGTAATCATGGCGCTGTTCATTGTGGTAGTGCCCCATCTAATAGCAGTCAGCGTCACATGCTATATAAAATACTACCACCACAACTTTGATAGTTCCGCGGATTTCTCAAAGACCTTGTTTATATCAGCTATAAATAGTTTAATTCTTTCATTGATAGTTTTTGCTTTTATGGGCGGCAACGCAATTGCCTGCGAACGAGCCGATCGCTCCTCCGAATTTCTGGCCTATCTCCCGATTTCACGAGGCAAGATCGTAACTAGTAAGTTACTAGTTTCTTTATTGATTGGCGGCTTTATTTGGATTGTCAATCTCTCGATTATCGGGAGCTGCTTATTATCTTTTCCACAAGAAGCTTTCGTGGATCCTAATGCACCACCTTTTGGAATAATAATAGGAGGATTCCTGGTTGCTTGTCTGACATTTTTTTGCATTGCCTGGCTTTTTTCGTGTTTTATGCAAAGCCCGGCAATCTCCGTCGGTATCGGAATAATCACGCCAATTCTTCTGGCATACACCTTCGCTTTTATAGTGCACTTTTTCCTTGGAGATGCGAATATTACCTTTGTGTGGCCCATGGGCCTTGCAATCGCATTGTCATTGGCAAGTTTCATTGGCGGCACTTGGTATTATGTGCGGCGAGTGGAACCCTGAACCACACGACATTCCTCCCCCTCTAAAACCGCGACCACTGGTCGCGGTTCTATTTGTAACATATCATAAATCGTATGAGTTTAGCATACGATTTTGATATTGTCGTGATTGGCGGCGGGCACGCGGGCGCGGAGGCGGCGCTGGCCTCGGCGCGGATGGGGGCGAAAACTGCACTGCTTACGAGCAATCTCGATACCGTCGCGCAGATGAGCTGCAATCCGGCAATCGGGGGCGTGGCAAAGGGTCAGATCGCCCGTGAAATCGATGCCATGGGCGGGGCGATGGGCAGGGCGATCGACGCCACGGCTATCCAGTTCCGCATGCTCAACCGCAGCAAGGGGCCGGCCATGCACGGGCCGCGGGCGCAGGCCGATAAATGGGCCTATCAGCGGGAAATCAAGCGAATTGTCGAATCGCAGCCTGGACTGACGTTGCGGCAAGAGACGGCCGATGATTTAATTGTAGAACAGTCGGGCGGAACAACGCGAGTAGTGGGCGTGCGCGTGCTGGGCGATGCGGTTTATCGTGCAAAGGCCGTTATTATGTGCGCAGGCACGTTCATGCAAGGCATGCTCCACGTGGGCGAGACCACCATGCCCGGCGGACGCATGGGTGAGCCGACGTATGCGGGACTGAGTCGAGCCCTGGCCAGATTGGGGTTTACCATCAGCCGCTTCAAGACCGGCACGCCGCCGCGAATAAATGGGCAGACCATCGATTATTCAAAAACCGAAATCCAGTGCGGCGACGACGAGCCCGAGCCATTTTCGTTTCTAACTGAACGGATCGAGTGCGAGCAGATTCCCTGTTGGATCACATACACCAACGAAGCAGTGCATGAACTGGTGCGGGCGAATTTGCACCGGGCGCCGATGTACACCGGCCAGATTCAATCGACCGGCCCGCGGTACTGCCCTTCGTTTGAAACAAAGATTGTCCGCTTTGCCGACAAGCCGCGGCACCAATTATTTCTCGAGCCCGAGGGGCGGCACACGCACGAGGTTTACGTCAACGGATTGTCGACCAGCTTGCCTCGCGACGTGCAAGAGGCGATGCTGCGTTTCATTCCCGGCTTGGAAAGGGCCGAAATCCTCCGTTATGGATATGCAATCGAATATGATTATCTCCCGCCCGATCAGTTGCAGATATCGCTGGAAACCAAGCGCGTGGCCGGCTTGTATTTTGCGGGGCAGGTAAACGGCACGACGGGCTACGAGGAGGCCGCCGCCCAAGGATTGATGGCAGGCGTCAATGCGGCGCTGGCATTGCAGGGCAAAGAATCGCTTGTATTGGGACGGCACCAGGCTTACATCGGGGTGATGATCGACGATCTGGTTACCCGCGGCGTGGACGAGCCCTATCGGATGTTTACCAGCCGGGCGGAATATCGCTTGATGCTCAGGCAGGACAATGCCGATCGCCGGCTCACGCCGCCGGCCCACGGCTTAGGCTTAGTCGACCCACAGCGATGGAACAAATTCCAGGCAAAACAAGAGCAAATCGAACGAATAACGGAACTTTTGGAAACCACGCATGAGGGATCGATCTCGTTGGCCAAAATACTCAGGCGTCCGGAGGCGACCTGGAAAGACGTGGCGGCCAGGTTGCCTGAATTAAGCGGAGTTTCGCGCGATGTGGCTCGACAAGTGGAATACGACGCCAAATACGCCGGTTACATTACCAGGCAGCAAGTCGAAATCCAACGGCAGCAGCGTTTGGCCGCGCGGCGAATACCTGGCGTTTTGGATTACAGCGCGGTGCTACATTTGCGACAGGAAGCCAGAGAAAAACTTGCCCGCGTCAGGCCCGCGGACCTGGCGCAAGCCGGCCGGATCAGCGGAATTACGCCGGCCGATATTGCCGTTTTGATGATCCATTTGACTGGAGAACGGGGAAAGCTAATGGGGGACATCTGATAGTGTACTGAGGGACAGAAGTTGGGACAGAAGATGGGGAATGGTAACCGAGTTGGATGGTTTCCGGGGAATAAATCAGGTGGATAAGTGACGGAAAAACACACGTTTCGGAGTGATAAATATTCATCCGCCCTTTTCATGCAATCGACAAGATCTATGCGTTATCCCCAAGTCGCGTTATTGCCCTACTTTGCCTGGACTGGAAAAATTGTATTTAAAGAATAGCAAATAAAATTGTAAGGTCTTATGGTTAATAGACTTATAAACTTACGAGTCGTATTGACAAGGTCGGGAAGATGACTATAATTAAGCCCGATTGGTAAGTTCGGTAATGTCGGAAGGACCGGATGAGCCTGTTGTTTATACGCAGCGTAGTGAAGTAAGAAATTTGCGAATACCACGAACTCAAGGCGATTTGATGCCCGTTTTTCCACGGATGACCAGAAGTCGCTGGAACGACGACCGACAGCGGATCCAGCGCCTTCGCTATAGCTGGTTGCCCCGGGCAACTAGTCAAGGGATGGTGAAACGAATATGAAAACTGTGTTTACGACCGGCGAGGCTGCCAAGATTTGCAAGGTCAGCCAGCAGACAATCATTCGTTGCTTCGATTCAGGACAACTTAAGGGATTTCGCGTACCGGGCAGCCGGTTTCGGCGAATTCCCCGCGATCAACTTTTCACGTTCATGCGCGACAACGGCATACCGACCGATGCCTTGGAAAGCGGCAAGCGGAAGATACTCGTTGTCGACGACGACGAAGAACTGGTCGAGTTGATCACCGATGTATTGGAACGCGACGGCCGTTTCGAGGTCCGCACGGTCAACAACGGATTCGATGCGGGGATGATGGTCAAGGAATACCGGCCCGACTTGATCGTGCTCGACGTCATGCTGCCCGACATCAACGGCAAGGAAGTTTGCCAGCGGGTCCGCAGCGACAAGACGATGGACGACGTGCGGATCATCTGCATTTCGGGCATGGTCGAGGAAGACAAGATCGGCGAACTCAAGGCGGCCGGCGCAAGCGACTTCTTGCACAAGCCGTTTGAGGTGGAAAAGCTCTTGGAACGGATGTGCGCGCATCTGGATATCGAGGTGCCGGCCAGCGCCTAAGAATCTTGCACAAAACATGTCACCAAGCCCACATTTTTCTGTGGGCTTGATTGGCGTTGGAATTTCTTTCTTCAAAGGCTTTTATCCGCCTCGCGTCCGGGGTGGCGATAATCTTGACATTCATGTCATGT
>JBEKSO010000112.1:0-10487 GCA_049516935.1 Thermoguttaceae bacterium | reverse complement strand
GTGCCACTGGCTCTGCCAGTGCAGAGTGTGCCACTGGCTCTGCCAGTGCAGAGTGTGCCACTGGCTCTGCCAGTGCAGAGTGTGCCACTGGCTCAGCCAGTGCCACCCATGACTTTACAAATACCCTGCACAGAATCCTCGGCTCGCTCAACGTATGCAGCAAGCAGTGGGTAATCCGGCAATACGATCACGAGGTGCAGGGCGGAAGCGTTATCAAGCCGCTTGTCGGTGTGGCAAACGACGGCCCAAGCGACGCGGCCGTGCTGCGGCCCGTGCTTACCAGCCGGCGCGGAATAGTTATCGCCTGTGGTATGAATCCGTTATACGGCGAATTCGACACCTACTGGATGGCCGCCAGCGCGATCGACGAGGCCCTGCGCAATTGCGTGGCGGTGGGGGCCAATCCCAGTCGCATCGCCATCCTCGATAATTTCTGCTGGGGCAATACCGATCGGCCGGAAACCCTGGGCTCCCTGGTCCGGGCAGCATTAGCCTGCCACGACCTGGCCGTGGAACTGGGCACGCCCTTTATCAGCGGCAAAGACAGCCTGAACAACGAATTCCGGCCCATCGGCGCGAAAGAACCGATTTCCATTCCGCCCTCACTTTTAATCAGCGCATTGGGCCAGATCGACGACGTGCGCCACTGTGTAACCATGGACCTGAAACGACCGGGCAATCTTTTATATCAAGTTGGATTGACAAAGAACGAACTGGGCGGATCGCATTTCGCCTTGGTGGAAGGATTATCCGGCGGCGATGCCCCAAAAGTCGACGCCGTAACAGCCAAAAAAACCTTCGCCGCCCTGCACCGCGCGATTTACAAGGGCCTGGTCCGTTCCTGCCACGACCTGAGCGAAGGCGGCCTGGCTACAGCAGTCGCCGAAATGGCCTTTGCCGGCGGTTACGGGGCGAAAATCAACCTTACAAAGGCCCCCTGCCAATCGTCCCCTCTCCCCATGGGAGAGGGTCAGGGTGAGGGCAGCGTAAAGACCGATCCTGCCATGTTGCTGTTTAGCGAATCGAACACCCGATTCATGTGCGAAGTAACACCAGAAAATGCCGCAGCATTTGAAAAAGCCATGTCCGGCATCGCCTGTGCCAGAATTGGCGAAGTGGTTAATAACCACATGGTAGAAATGATCCTCGATACATCTCTCATTAAAGCAGATCTTGCCTCGCTCAAAGAAGCTTGGCAGAAACCGTTGCGATGGTAATATCATTGCAATTGACACAAAGTTGAGGCCAATCATGACAGAAACAAAGATCAGCAAGAAACGAGCCGTGATGTGGGTCGTGGCAACCGTATTGGTGCCGTTCTTTTTCGTCTGGTTCGCTTCAGGGTGGTATATTGGCATGTGGTATGCGCGCACCAACCATCAGGGCCCGCCGCCGCCAGACATTATAATCAATGGCATGTTCATTGGTATTCCGCCGGCATATTGGGCAGCGATTGCTCTTTGGTGGTGGATTCATAAGAATAAGGCGGGCTTCGCAGATCTTTTCTTGACGCGGACTAATACTATAGGATTAGACATAGCCATTGGAATCGGTCTTGGAGTGTTGTGGATTGCGGCATACGGTCTAGGAGACGTTGTCTCCTGGCAGAAGATGTTCATCTTCGATTTGGCCAAACTGACTTCTGTTCCCGCATCGCTGAGCGCCGGATTTTGCGAAGAATTTATGTACCGAGGTTTCCTTTTCTGGCTGATCGCCGCTGCCGGATGGAGTAAGAGAACGCAGCTTGTTGTCGCGTCAATCGCTTTTGGTCTGGCTCATTGTTTATGGGGACCCTGGAGCATGTTGTGGACCACGATCCTGGGGCTCACCTTCGGCCTTGCCGTTCTGTGGAGAGGTAACGTATGGCCGGCGGTTATCGCTCACACACTGTTGGATCTATGCATAGAACCAGGACTTTTTCAGAAGGCGCTCACTGGCGGCTTCAACCCATGACCTAGTCAAGTAGTTCAGGTGCCCGGCGCCTGACGATTGCCGGGCTGTTCCAACTGTGCGGAAGTAGGATAGAATGTCGTATAGTAAACAAAGTCAATAATGACACTCTGATGGAAAACCTGGAAGTAAAAACATGAGGTTGGAACGCATTACTATTGACCAGAATATTTGCACCGGCAAACCGTGCATACGCGGGCTTCGATTCCCTGTTTCACGCTTGCTCGGGCTTTTGGCCTCCGGCGAGACGAAGGAAACTATTCTTAAGGCGTATCCTTATTTAGAAGCCGAGGACATTGATGAAGCGCTGCGGTATGCCGCTTTCCTTGCCGAAGATGAAACTGTGGAATTTGCCGGGTGAAGTACCATGCATTACGTCACAGATGCTTATTATCTTGATGGATACAAATTACAAGTTCATTTCGAGAACGAAGAGGTCCGAAACGTTGACCTTGGCAACCATCTCGACGGTCCGATTTTTGAGCCGCTGAAGGATTTATCCTATTTCAGGCGGTTTGAAGTCAATCACGACATAGATACCGTAGTATGGCCCAATGGCGCTGATTTTTCGCCCGACTTTCTTTATGAGATAGGAGAACCGGTTGGCGAACCAATGCGATGCACGCGGCCGGCCTGAATATCGGAGCGTACTTTTGCCGCCCAATGCCCTAAAGGCTGCTGTGTCATTTCGAATTGTTTTTCCCACTGTCCCTCATCCTCAATTTCGGCCATAATCAAGGCGGCAATCGAATTTTGCTCAGATTCGGGAAGATCCCGAACTGCCACAATGGCTTTTTCCATTAGTGGTGTCATGGTTTTGCCTCCGCCCCCTTGTTTATTAAACTACGAATTGTAACAATTTATATTCCACAGGTTTATAATAGTGTCCATACGAAACGTTGTCAATAAATGCTGAGATTGAGCGAAAAACTATACCGGGCCGACACGGCCCGGCTCTGCCCACCGTCCACTAATTATTATTCCCTGAACCCTGAACCCTCCAATGCCCACGCCCAACGTTGTTATACTCCGTGCCCCAGGCACCAATTGCGACATGGAAACCGCTTTTGCCTTCGAGCAGGCCGGGGCGAAGACCGAGACCTTGCACATTAATCGGCTGCTTGAGAAGCCGGATATTTTCGAGCGATTTCAAATTCTTTGCATTCCCGGCGGATTCAGTTTCGGCGACGACATAGCCGCGGGACGGATCTTCGGCAACTTGATTGAGCATCATCTGGCCGAGCAGTTGGAAAAATTCAAGGCCGACGGAAAATTAATACTGGGGATTTGCAACGGTTTTCAAGTATTGATGAAATCGCCCGTGCTGCTGGAATCGGATCACGAAAACGGACCGGCCGCGACATTGACCCTGAACGACTCGGGCAGATACGAGGACCGCTGGGTGCGTCTGCAAACGAAAAGCACAAAAAGCGTGTTTTTAAAGGGCATCGAGCGGATGTATTTGCCGGTGGCCCATGCCGAGGGGAAATTCGTCGCCCGCGATTGTGAAACGCTCCGGCAATTGGAGTCCGCGGGGCAGTTGGCGCTCCACTACGTTTCCCAACAAGCAGGTGGAACCGGTTCGGTCCAATTTCCCGACAATCCCAATGGTTCACAGGCCGACGTGGCGGGCGTTTGCGACTCGACGGGCCGGGTATTGGGGCTCATGCCTCATCCCGAGCGGCACATCGATCCCACGCAACACCCCCGCTGGACCCGGGGCGAGGCGAATTCCGCGGGCGACGGCTTGCAGGTCTTCATCAACGCCGTACAATATTTTTCGTAGTGATAAAAGTTTAATGATTCCATACTATTGCACAACATAAAGTGCTAAACAAACCCCCGGTGTGTTCACCGGGGGCTAAATGACAGAAGCCTTAACACGATAAGGAGAAGATCATGTCCCAAGTTACTATTGCGCTACTGATGCTTTTAAAGACGATACCCATCGGGGGCGAAGGGCGCTGGGATTATATTTGCGTGGATCCGACGGCCCAGCGTCTTTATATTCCCCGCAGTTCGCACGTGCAGATCCTCGACCTTACGACGGAAAAAGTGATCGGCGACGTTCCCGGCACCAACGGAGTGCACGGCGTGGCCCTGGCCCCGGAACAAAACCTGGGATTCTCCTCGAACGGCCGGGACAGCGCGGTAAGCGCATTCGATCTTGTGACCTTTAAGGTCGTCAAAACCATCAAGACGGGGCGCAACCCGGACGCAATAATTTACGACCCGGCCAGCAAACACATCATGTCCATCAATCACTCCGGCGGGGACGTAACAGTCATCGATCCAGCCGCACTCGATAAGGACACCGTGACCATTAGCGTGGGCGGGACGCTCGAGTTCGCCGTCGCGGACGGAGCGGGCCACGTCTATGTCAATGTCGAGAACAAGGACGAGGTGGTGCAAATAGACAGCAAAACCAACCAGGTGCTGGCACACTGGCCATTGACCGAGGGAAAAGGGCCGACTGGGCTGGCCATCGATGTTGAGCGCCACCGCCTGTTCGCCGGCTGTGGAAATCGGAAAATGATCGTGCTGGATTCGGAAAGCGGGAAAGTGCTGGCCGCGGTCGACATCGGCCAGGGCGTGGATGGCGTGGCCTACGAGCCGACGCTGGGCGTGGCCATGAGCGCCAACGGCAGGGACGGAACGATAAGCGTCGTAAAAGAAACGGCGCCCGGGAAGTTCGAGGTCATCGATACTCCCAAGACCCTCACCGGCGCCAGAACGATTGCCGTGGACACTAATAAGCACCGGGCACTGCTGCCCTGCACTGTGCCGGACGGCAAGGGGGGCCAAACCTTCGGGATTGCGGTAGTTGGCCCGAAAGAATCGAAGTAATCACATATTTTTTTGGCCTACCCACCGCTTCGGCGGGTGGTTTGCGGCGAACGTAGCGCCTATAATTCCTTGTCTAGGTAAGGAGGCGTATCATGTTCACCACCTACAACTTATCCGAGGCCGAAAGGGCGTTGTTGCTGGATTTGCTCGAGAATGAGCATAACGATTTGCCGGTTGAGATCCGGCACACGCGGAATTCGATTATGCGCGATGAACTGCACGATCGGGCGAAATTGGTGCGGGATTTGATTGACCGCATGCGAACGCCGGCCGCAGTGTGAGAATGGCTATCGGGGCGGTTTTTTAACTGCGCCTTAAGAGCCGATTGGCTTGGGTTTCGATTTGTTTGGGCGATTTTTTAAAACCCATCCCGATCCGGGTTGGCGGGAAGCGGCGAAGCAAATTCGGTAAACACCCCGGCCCAGGCCGAGCACATTCGGCATCTATTGCAGAAGGGGGTGTTTTAATACGCCTGTTCAATCAAAAATGCCCGCGCCGAAATCGCCATTTACATGCCCCTTGGCGTGGGTTTCGTGCGAGGGCGCCTTGTGCGGGCCATGGGGTTTTTCGGCCCCCTGGACTTGTGCTTGCGAAACCTGCGCCGCGCGGTGTGGTACTTCCACGTCTCCGCCGTCGAGGTCGCTGTAACTGGGGATGTAGCCGGGCATCGATGCGCGGGCCCTTTCCTCTTTGAATGCGGCGATGACTCGTTCCTGGATCATCTCCCTGCACTGCGAATTTATCGGATGGGCGATGTCGGCGTACAATTTTGCGCGGCCTTCTTCATCTTTGATGGCCGGTTGTTCTTTCAACCGCGAGCCGCACTGGTTGCAATAAGCGGCACGGATGTGGTTTTTACAACCGCATTGATAGCAATGAGCGGTTAATTTGCGGCTGGGCATGGCCACAAATGGACCGGTGGTGCCTTCGATGATTTTCAAGTCCCGGACTACGAATGAATCGTCGAAGGTAATAGAACAAAATGCCTGGAGCCGTTCTCCGGGCTCATCCATAAGCTTTACACGAACCTCGGTGATTTCCACGGCCGTTCTCCTTACGATATGTGTGCGAATCAACGGCAACTATGTACTGCAAATACGCCACCAACATTTAGCATTTGCAAACGTCGCGCAATGCGCCTTGCATGGCGTGCATGACGGCAAAGCCCAAAATACGACGAACCGCTTCCGCTTAATCCATGGCCCAGGCAATCCAGGCGCTCGAATTCCCGCTTTAAACGGCCGATCCAAGGCGTCATCTCCAGAGCAGACGGAAGCAATCTGTTGAAAAGCATTCGGCCTGCTTCGTTGATATTACCTTGCTTGAGGGCGTGGATAAGCGGCATAACCGACAACGGGTAATCAGCCGGTCGGCAAACCTTATAAACTGCCTCCGTTTCTAAACCTTCAGGCGGGCGAACAATTACGAAATTGAGCATGCCCGGGGCGTCTACCGGCTCGACTTGTTCGCCCCGGCCCCGGCATATCGCCGGACCGGAAGCGAGAAAAAACGGGACGTCGCTACCCAGTTTTGCGCCTAAACTTGCCAGTTTATTAAGTGGCCAGTTAAGCTTCCAGGCGAGGTTAGCCGCTGACAAAGCCGCAGCCGCGTCGCTGGAACCCCCGCCTAAACCCGCCGCGGATGGAATTCGCTTTATCAGGCCCAACTTCGCTCCGGTACGGATCCCGGCATGCTCCCTTAATAATTCAACCGCCCGCACCGCCAAATTACTGTTATCTAATGGTATATCCCCAGCGCCAGGTCCATTAATGGAACTGAAACCGAGAGACGTTTCGCATTTGAATTCTATATTCCCGCTCGATTTTGGAGTAAACCGTAAAGTATCAAACATCGTAACAGGATACATGAGCGTTTCTATCTCATGATATCCGTCGCTACGTTTTGCAATTACCTCGAAAAACAAGTTTAATTTAGCAGGCGCCTGGACAATTACCTCCACCGGGTTATGGTGGATTCGCATTGCCTGATTTCCTTGACAATTTTACGCCAATATATTTTTCGCTAAATACACACCTTAGTACAGGGGATTCTATCACCCCGAGACCGTTTGGTCAATCCGGGTAGAATCAACTTTCTTTTAAAAATTGAGGTTTTTTGTTTTGTTGGTATTTAAACTTTGCCGCGCTTAGTCGGAATATTTTACTTAAATTAACTTTTTTTGATATTAATAACCTATATGGCGGTGAAAACGGGGGGGATTACCCCCTGTCCAATGATTCCTTAGGCCGCAGGCTCTTGCATTCCTTCTGCGTGTCCATTAGGTATAAGGTATTCATGTTGATATAAACTAACCAAGGTAATCTCATTATGGTCGACGAAAAGACCGAAAGCGAAAACACTCAAAACCCGAAAAAACGCGTCCTCCTGGTGGACGATGATCGCGAAATCGTGGAATCCATGCGCATCGCCTTGGAAGCCAGCGGATATGAAATTCTCGTCGCCCGAGACGGCAATCAAGGACTTGTCATGGTCGAGCGAGACGAACCCGACCTGGTCATTCTCGACATGATGATGCCCAAGCGGAGCGGATTTCTGGTATTGGAAAAAGTTCGGCGAACAAGACCTGTTCCCCTAAGGGTAATCATGATTACCGCCAATGAAGGCAGCCGGCATAAAGCCTATGCCGAAATGCTGGGGGTGGACGACTACATCCGAAAACCGTTTGCCATGGACCGCCTGCTGGAAAGCGTGAATCGCCTGCTGGCCTAACCAGGAGGACAGGCATTCTTGCCTGTATTTTCTGGGGCTATAAGTAATTTTGTGTCAAGCAGTGGCACGGACTTCCAGTCCGTGAATAAACACGGCCAAGATGGCCGTGCCACTTCACCTCGCCAGATAAATCCGTACAGCCCCTCTTTTCTTGCCTGTATTTTTCGGGCCGGACAAGAATGTCCGGCCTCCGGATTCGGCTGCTTTGTTCTGTTACGACTCATTAAGGCGTTTTATCGGTTTTTGATAGTTCCAGTTTCGGCTTCAATATCAGCGTGACGGGCGTGCCGGGGGCAGGCAACCGCTCGGTAAAACCCTCGAATAAACGCGATTCGATGGCCGATGCGCTCGCAATCGGCACATCCAAAAGCGCGGTGGGCAGATTCAAGACGCTGATAAAATCGCCGCGATCGGCCAGATAAGACTTTTCGCCCGTCGATTTATCTTCCCAGAACAGGCTGCCCGCGAAAACCCAATTGACATCGAGTTGTTTTCTGGTTTTGATATCGCGGATCCAATCCTGGGCCCTGGCCTTTTGACGTTTGCCATTCTGATCCATCCAGGAAACGTCAATCGCCACTTCCGTACCCGACGGGGGAATATACTTCGGATCGTATTGCACCGGCTTGCCGGGTTTGGCGCCCAAGGCCAACAGGGCGGTGTGCACGATACTGGGCTTGGCGTATATCACCACCACCGACTCGTAGCCTCGATCGGGATAGGTGGCAAAAAACTCAAGAGGATAGTTGGCCCTGCACACGGAACCGATTAATATCACCTCTTTATTTTTCTTGTCGATCCAAACCGGATAAACCGGATGCAGTCTTATCAGGTCTTCGGGCTTGTCGACCAGCGGCAGACCAAGGTCGCGGGGCATTTCCATCGCATCTTCGGCCGTATTATTCTCGGTTTCCGAGGCAGCGGCGGCGGCCGGGGGCTGTTTCCGGCCCTCTTGTTTTTCTTCCACTTGGCTCTTTTCTTTGCCGGCTTCGATTTGCTCCCCCCATCTTTCACTGCCGCCGGCGCCGGGGCCGGCCGACTCGGAAGGCTGCGAGGATGCGTTAGTTTGGCGCGGAGCGGCGGGTTTTGGACAGCCGCACATTAGCAAAGATGCGAAAATCACCGCGATAAATCGAGATATATTTACCAGATCCGGGGATGGCTTCACGATTGAACTCCTTATGGCAAAAAAGACAAAACGGGGCGGCGACGAAAAACACGGGAATGCCAGCCAGCGGATGGCATCTTAGCTTTGCTATAAAGATACCCCTAATCACCGAAAAGATGCAAGTAGGTTGTAAACGGAATCGCCGGGCCGTAATTTACAACGTCATTGCCGCTTCCAACGGCGCGGGCTGATTTTGGGTTACCTTACGGATATCTTCGCGGACCCTAAAGAAGGCGTCAATGACTTGGGGATCCCACTGCTTTCCCGCCCCGTTGCGCAGAACCTGGTCGATTTTTTCTTCCGACATGCCTTCGCGATAGGGCCGGTCGCTGCTCATGGCGTCATAAGAGTCGGCCACGGCAACGATGCGTGCGGCAAGAGGAATCTGTTCCGCTTCCAGGTTATCGGGATATCCGCCCCCATCCCAGGATTCGTGATGATGCAGAATGACGGGTATCACGTCTTTCAGATTGTTGACATCTCGAAGGATTCGAGAGCCGATTTCCGCGTGCGTTTTGATGTGCTGAAATTCCTCCACGCTGAGTTTGCCCGGCTTATGAAGCACGTCGTCGTTGATGCCGATCTTGCCTATGTCGTGCAACATGCCGGAAAGGTACAGCGTATTGAGCATCCGTTCGTCGCAGCCGAGTTCCTTGGCCAGTCGGACGGCAATGCGGGCCACCCGATCGCTGTGACCGCAGGTGTAAGGGTCCTTGGCGTCGATGGCCGACGTGAAGGCGCGGACGAAGCCTGCCAGCAATTCCGACTGCTGGCGGTATAACTCGACGTTGCCGCTATGGATGCCCAGGATGGCGGCAACCGTATTCATCAAATTCGCTTCCACCGTGCCGAATTCGGCATCGGTCAGGTGATTAAACACCGCCATCCAGCCGAAAAGGTTCGCGCCCTCGGCCATGGGAACCACAACCGCCTGCCGAACCGACGGACAAGGCCAATCTTCCAGGCTCGTAATCTGGCGGTTGACTACAACCGGGCGATAATTATTTTCCAAGTCCAAATATCGTATCAGCGCCGAAAATTCTTCATTATCCACGGGACAGTCGCCGTGGGTGATTGTGATCGTGGAATTTCGGTCCGTTTGAGTCACCGATATATCGTTGCCCGATATCGGAACAAGCTGCAAGGCAAAACCTTTCGCGGGCAGCACTTCTTCCAGCCATTGGAGCGTTATCCGCCCCAATTCCTCGTCGCTTTTCGAAATTTTCAGGTTATGGGTAAGGCGATATAGCAGACTGATTTCTTCGTAGCTGCCGGCAAGATGGACGGATAAGCTGCTGGTTTCCTCCTGCAATTCCTTGATGCATTGCCGCGATTCAATATAGTCGAGCAGCAATTCACAAGTGTGATGCAAGATCTCCGGCGCCCAAGGAATTTGTCCCAGCGCCCATTGCGCCGCTTCCTCGGGTTTTAAACCGAGCAGCACGGCCTGCCGCTCCAACAATTCGCCCGGCTCGACGAGTCGGGTTACAAACAAGCTTACGGCAACCAGGCAATTTCCCTTGCCATCGGGAATCGGCAGGGCCAGCAGGATGAAGGGGTCTTCTTCATCGAGAAATTCAGGTTTGCCGTGGAGGGCTACGATGCGGCATACCTCGCCGCGTAAAGACCAATCGCAGGCGGGCAACCCGGGCGATTCCTCCAAGACTTCGCCCGTGATGCCGTCGAAAATCGTAAATTGTGCGCGAAAGCTCCGTCCCAGCAACTTTTTAATATCGCTGTTTAAGGCGATATAATTGCCTTTAGCGACCGTGCCATTATCGGCGGGTGCAAG
>JBEKSO010000111.1:0-10524 GCA_049516935.1 Thermoguttaceae bacterium | reverse complement strand
CCTCGGTCACGCCCAGGTGCAGCGGCACGTCGGGCCGTTGGGCGGCAAAACGGCGATTGATTTCCACGACCCGGGCAGGATCGGAATCCTTCAGCGATACGCAATACCGCGTAAAACCCAGGCGCTCAAGCAGTTCGCAATGTTCCCAAGCGCTTTCCAGCATGGGACCGATTTGATCCTGGGCCGGAAATTTTTCCTGCTTGGCCGCATCCACCGATCCGCAATTCACGCCCACGCGCAGGGCGCAATCGTGCCGGCCGGCAACGTCGACCAGAAACCGAACCTTATCCTGCCAAGGCTTTTCGCGATCATGGTGATACAAATGACCCGGATTGTAGCGAATTTTGTCGATCCACGGTGCGGCATCGGCGGCCAGGAGGTAATTCTCTTGCAAATCGACGGATAAATTCGCGTTGGTGCGCCGTCGGATTTCGGCCAATGCCCGGCAATCGCGCGTGTTATCCACGGCAATTCGCACCACGCCCGCCCCGGCTGCGGATAGTTGCTCGACCTGGGCCACGGTGGCCTCGATGCCCACAGTTTTCGTGGCGCACATGCTCTGCACCACGATCGGATTCCCGTTGCCGATGGTCACGGAGCCGATCCGGACGGCACGAGTTGGGTTGCGACAAATTTCCACGGTTTGGTCGCTCATGAGATCAATTATAAATTTGGGAAAATTGGGTAAAGTCACCCACGACTGATTCATCTTTATCATACCAAGCTGCCCCAAAGTCGGGCATGGTCCAAAGACTCCAATTGCCCAATATAAATTGGAGAATCTGCACCGACTTTACCGATAATATGAGCGACTATTGATGCCAGGATTAGCTTTTAAAGCCTATCCCTTTTCGCAACTGCTTTTCGGTAAATATGTTACGTCCTTTCGTCTTATCGCTGTGCATGATGTTTTGCGGCTGTGCCATCCTGCCGGAAATGTCGCGGCAGCCGCAATTACACAATCCGTTCCCCCAGCTTTGCAAAGTTGCCGTGGCCCCGTTTTTCAACCTCACCAATGAGCCCACATTAGACGGCCGCAAGGTGGGAATTGCCTATTTTAACGAGCTTCAATCAGTGCCGGGTTTTGAAGTTGTGCCGGTAGGCGTGGTGGAAACGGCCATGCAAGAACATAAGATTGAACTCCGCGGACCTGCCGAGGCTCGCCGTCTTGCCCAGATTCTCAAGGTCGATGCCGTGGTTATTGGGGCCGTGACCGATTACTTCCCCTATTATCCGCCGCGAATGGCCTTGCAGGTCGAGTGGTATGCAGCCAATCCGGGATTCCATCCGATCCCGGCTGGATATGGATTGCCGTGGGGTACATCGGAGGAAAAAGACATTCCGGGACCATTGATTTTCGAGGCTGAACTGGCCTTGGCTAAGGAGCAATTAAAAACACAAACTCCGCCGCAGCCGGCAACGCCGATTCCCGAGCCGCCAAAGGTTCGCGGCGAAAAGTCGGGCAATAATTCTTCGCCAAATAACACCAGCGGCAATTCGCCGGGCGAAGATGGCAAGGGGCCCGCACCCAGTGGCGCAAGCGGCAATGTCGGAGTGCAACCGCTGCAATATTCCGCTACTGTCGATGCAGTCGCTACAAGTTCTCCAGCCCATGTAAGCGGAACCGGATTTCCGCCGGACTGGCCTGATCCGCGGGGATTTATCCCTCCGCCGCCGCGCACCGAGCCGCCGCCCATAATGCCCAGCGATGCGCCAGTATTGCGTCACACAAGGACTTACAACGGCAACGACATGGAATTTACAACTGCCCTGAGCAGTTATTACGCTTTTCGCGACGACGCCCGATTTGGGGGCTGGCAAAGTTACCTAAGTCGCAGCGATGACTTTATCCGATTTTGTTGCCACATGCACATCAGCGAAATGCTTACTGCCCGGGGCGGCGCAGGAGAATCTCGATTGACGTGGAGATGGCCGAATATCCGATAAAAGAATAGGGAAAACTCGAATCACATGGAGTTGCGCGGGTTCGGGCGATCGGCCTTGATACTGGGCCGGTCCGCCGCCACGGACGCAAACGCCCGCATGCGAGCGTGCCGAATCGTGCAACTCCATTTCGGCCAATTCATGCCAGGCAAAGTGGCGTTGGCGGCCGGAGCGGACCTTGATATGCCAGGAGATACCAGAGGTGAGCCAAGATATTAATGTGCTAGCGCTGGTCAAAGGGGCGGAGCGATACGTATTTCTCTACGACGACGCCAGCCGCGCCGAAACCCTGCGCACGCTGGGCCGCTATGCCTCGAATCCCGAGTAGAGCTTCACCTGGTACGACGCCGCGGTCTTAAGCCAGAAAATCCGCCAGGAATCGCAAAAGTTCCAAACCCACTCGCGCTTCGAAATCCCCATGCCCGCCGATCCGGATGAATTCTAAAATTCATTCCGTTTGTAAAATTAAATTCTCAACACGGAGGCACGGAGGACTCGGAGAAGGAATTTTTAGTTATCAATCGTAAGTTTACTGTTTGCGGTGTTTTGATAATTTTACTTTCATCCCTCATCCTTCATCCTTTACCTCCGTGTCCTCCGTGCCTCCGTGTTGTTTTTACTGATATTAAATATATTCCGGTCGTACAATGCAACTCGCCATCGACCGATTCCTGCAATATCTCCGCGTTGAGCGAAACGCCTCGCTGTACACTTTGAAAAGTTATCACGAAGATCTTTGCGCATTGGCCGATTATTTGGCCGAAGCCTCCGGCGGCAAAAAGCCCTTGCCCGGCGATATATCCGTACTCGATTTGCGCGGCTACGTGGCCGCCATGCACGAGGCGGGCTATGCCAAGACCACCATCGCCCGGCGACTGGCGTCGCTAAGGAGTTTTTTCCGCTTCGGCCAGCGCGAGGGTTGGACGAAATCGAATCCGGCCAAGCCGCTCCGCAATCCCCGCAAAGGCCGATCGCTGCCGCACTTCCTCTCGGCCGAAGACATCGGACGCTTGCTCGAATCGCCTCCGTCCGACGATCCCATGGGCCTTCGCGACCGAGCGATTTTGGAAACCATGTATTCGGCCGGCCTGCGCGTGAGCGAAGTCGTGGGCCTTAACGACGGCGATCTGGATTTCGAGGCCGACGTGCTTCGCATCCGCGGCAAGGGCCGGCGCGAACGACTCTCGCCCGTCGGTTCGTACGCCATTCGCGCCCTTAAGCGCTGGCTAAACTTGCGAAAGTTAAATTCCCGCGAACCCAACGGCCCATCCGCGCCGGTGTTCGTCAACAAATTCGGCCGCCGCCTGACGGTCCGCAGCGTCGGACGGATGCTGGAAAAATACCTGAAAACCAGCGGGCTGGACGCCCGCACCACGCCCCATTCCCTGCGCCACAGTTTTGCCACGCATCTTTTGGATCGCGGCGCCGACATCCGCAGCGTGCAGGAACTCCTCGGCCACAAAAGCCTGGTGACCACACAAATCTACACCCACGTAAGCTCCTCCGCCCTGCGCCAAGCCTACGGAAAGGCCCATCCCCGCGCGAATTAAAGTGGTTAGTGGTCAGTGGGCAGTGGTTAGTGGGCAGTGAAACCGTGAACTGTAAACCGTGAACTGAAGACTGATTACTGACAACTGACAACCGAGTTCAGTTGGTCACCAAATCGCGATTTTTCCACGTTTCCAGGTCGGTTGCCGTCTCATTTTAATCATAAACAAGAAAAACACTAATCAACACGAAAACACGAAAGGGCGAAATCACGAAATAAAAATTTGCATTTCGGAATTTCGTATTTTCGATATTTCGTGGTTAAATAAAATAAAAACTTGTTTTCTGTACGAGCGTAGCAGATTGGCGTGTGGATTTCCATAGAAATAATTGGCCACCCCGAAAAAGGGTTCAGGGTTCGGGGTTCAGGGTTCAGTACTGACCGCTAACCGCTAATCTAACCACAAAGAAGATTTGTTTGGTCGCTCGATATCATCACGCCGATCCAAAAAGCCCCGTAGGATCGTTCGATATCATCACGGCGATTCAAAAAGACCCGTAGGGTCGTTCGATATTAGCCCAGCGATTCATCGCTGGGTCCGGATGAACCGAATCCACCTCCATAAGTCCCGAAGGGACGGCCGATAGGGCCGTTTACGGTCCTTTTCCGCATCGCGGTCTTAGGCCCGCGCGTTTACGCCGGGTTGATGGAACAATTTATTTCGCTCATCACCTTGTTTTTTTAGTCTCAAACTTTACGCCCATTTATGGGCGTTGTCCGCCGCAGGCAGTCTTAGGCCCGGCGTTTACGCCGGGTAAGGAATGCATCCCGATATGATGTTCTCTGTCAGCCCCGTTCATCGGGGCTCCTGCCCAGATCGGCCCGATAGTCACCCAACAGGCTAAAGCCCCTCACGCCGAGAAGGCCCGTGAACGGGCCTAAATTGTAAATGCTGTCCACACTCTCCCCAACCCGGCATGAAATGCCGGGCCTATTACCGCCTTCGGCGGAAAGGGCCGTTAACGGCCCTAATATTTTCTCTAGGGCTATTAGTGTGTAACAATGAAGGATGACGCCCCTGATTATAATCAGCCGCCGATTCGTGGCTTAATTACAAATGTTTCTAAAAAGTTATTATCCAAACTTATTGATATTGGGCAGTGGGCGTTATGTATTAATGCACTGCTGGACAAGTTTGTAGTAGTAGTGGTTTCCTGTGAATTTGTTTTGGAAGCTTTTGTAGTGAAAAATGCAAGAACTGAAGCAATGATTAGAACAACAATCCCCATCATGTAAAAGATATTTATTTTCCAATGTGAATGAATTGTAATTCCACATATACGTGACGGGCTAGCTTTACTTATGGCTTCGGAAAGCCCAATCTCAGGGATTATCATATGGAAACGACGCTCAATATAATGGCCATGTCTCACTGCGCCAAGAAGAAATTTGTGATACCAATATCTATCCATGAGGAAAAAAGCAAACCATATCGGAATTGCGCCAATAATAACAACACTACCCAAGGGGAAATTAATTCCGAATATTGGTAATCTAATATCCTCTTTGAACATGAAGCCAGCCGCCGCTATGGCTGCAGTAATTAAGGTCAAAGCGAAGTTCCTAATTCTCATCTCCAGGTCATTGAAATGTTTCTGAACATCAACGGTAACTTTCCAAGCCTCTAAGCAATAGTTGATTCTTTCGACAGAGCGGTCTATAAAAGGCTTAAATTGAAAAATGGAAAGTATCTCACTAAATGATCTCTCTAAAGTATGAGATGGAATAAATGGATTAGCAATAATTTCTTTCTCTTTTTCAACGCTTTTGTTTGACCAGTGCGTTACTTGTCGAAGCAATTCATATGCTGGTGTTTCTACTGGAGTTCCATATTTTGCCCAAACATCTGTAACGTTTGCTTCTTGAGCCATGCAGATGTCCTTCATTTGGCTATCTCCTACATACACTACTTCATCGGGTGTTGCACCAATCTCCTTAATTATTTGTAGTAGAACATTTGGATTCGGCTTAAGCTTACCTTTAGGTGTGTATCGATGAATAGTACGTCGCAGTTTGTAATGCTCTGGAGACAATGTTCTTAGCTGTTCCGGTGTTAGTCCTTCCGGTAAGTCGTGATCGGTAGGTGAATACACAAAGTCTAAAATTCGGTCTAGCCCTAAAGCCTTCATTCGAAAGTGTGTATAGAAGGCTTGGGATTCAGTGTAACCGACGATCAGTACACCTTTATCTTTCAATAATTGCAGTGTATCTTCAACTTCTGGGTAAAGATAAAGTGCTCTCTTTCTAGCAACACGAAAAGCATGAATGGCTGAGTCGAACTTTTTTGTTAGGTCTTCTCGCGGATATTTTTTCTTAAGTGACTCGATTTCTTGAATAACAAAAGCATATTCGCTTGTCTCGCGTCGCGTAAAGACCTGTTTAATATCTTGTATGAGAATATCTTGGCTAATTCCACTTATTCGGTGAATCTCACCAAGCATTGCATTGAATGGTTCATACCAAATCTTTACCCAGTCAAAAAGTGTATTATCTAGGTCGGTTATGACCACTGTGACTTGATTCATTTTTTACCATCCTTGTTAAAAGCGGCATAGAATACCAAAAGTGGCTTTCCCAGTAACACATTCACCGCGATTATATACTAACGAATGTCCACAGCCCACTACCCGCTAATAAAAATTCCCTTCTTCCACCTATCCCTAATTTCTATTCCCTATCCCCTAACGCTGGGTGGCCAATTTTTCCACTGGAAATCGGTTTTCCAATCTGCTACGTTTAGCGCGAGAAATTCCAGTGCGAAAAACCGTGCGTTGGAGATGGCATGATGGCTTATACTGCGCGAAAAAAGCGGACGAAAGGGCAGGGGGGAGAGGTTGGGGTTCGTAGGGTGCGTGAAACGCACCGTCAGTTGGGGCGACATTCAAACGGGCAGTTGGGGCGACAGTTAAACTGTCGCCCCAACAATTCCAACGGTTCCGGCAATATATCCTCGCCGCTTGAATCGCGGCCGCGGAATCTGCCGCTTTGGGTGCCCGAGGGGGTGGATCTGCAATTCGTCCCGGCCGAGGTGCAGCAGGCGGCTAGGGAATTGGTGCAGCCGCTTTACGATCAATTCGTCGTCGGGGCGGCCGACGGGCTGGAAAAATCGCTGGGCGTTACCATCGCACATCTATTGTGGCTGGAAATCCTGGAACAATTCGACATCAAACGCGAATACACCCAGGTCGAGGCCGTGCTGAACCTGGCGGGCAACCGGGCCGAAATGATCGACCGGCATCTGCGGCTGATCGACTCGAAACTCCGCGTGGGTTACTTTCTGGTGCGCATCAGCGAGATGCGCAAGAGAATAGCCGAGCAAGCGAAAATCGGCCCGCCGGTTGTAAGTGAATTATCCGGCAATGCACCAATGGGCATGATACTCGATCCGCCCTCGAACATCGAAAACCTACCAATAAAAAACACCGATCTTATTTAGCGGATTACCATAGAGATAAAAAACGAGAAGTACACTTTTTTTACCACGAAAAATCGAAAGAACGAAAGCACGAAACACAAACCGGCATAATTATTTTCGTCTTTTCGCTATTTCATGTTTTCGTGTTGAATATAATAATTCAATTTAGTTTACAGCATACGGCTAATGTCTATAAACATAAATCCTTCATGTCCTTCGTGTTCTTCGTGGTTGGAAATAAAATGTAAAAGGATTTGTAATCGTGGAAAAATCGCGATTTGGTGACCAAAATAATTCGGGCCGGTTTGAGATGATTAAAAGGCAAATTCTTGCCCATGCTACGATTTTTGCTCAACAAGGGACTGTAGTTGCTAGTTGGCGAAAATCTGGCAATTATCGTTTCGGTCCCTATTTCCACCTGAAATATCGCGATGGCGACGTGCAGCGGTCCATTTATCTGGGGCGCTCGAAGGAATTGGCAAAAGAGGTGCGGCGCTTGCTGGCCGGTCTACAATTTGGGCGGACCTGCCGGCGGCTGCGGACTCGTCTGCGTAGTTCGCTGCGCCTTGAAAAAACGCGGCTACGAGAAAACCTCCATGCCCGGGGGTATCGCATGAAAGGATTTGAAATACATAAATCGAAATCGCCTTGCGCGGGGAGAAGATGAAAACGGCAAGCCGTTCCCAGGGAGGACTCTGGGAACGAGGAGGCGAGGGGACCGTGGGACCTAGGCACTGGCAAGATGCCAGTGCCACCTGGCCGCTTCACTTAGCGTTACAATTTGCAATTTACAATTTGCAATCTTTTGTGCCCGTAGGTTGGAGCGACAGTTTAACTGTCGCTCCATCGCCCTCACCCTGACCCTCTCCCGACCAACCTTCGGTCGGTGCCCGGAGAGGGGAGTTTTTCTAGACCAGACCTTTGCGCACGGCCCAGACCGCGGCCTGGGTGCGGTCGCTGACGGCGATTTTGCGGAGGATGTTTTGCACGTGTTCCTTGACGGTTTCCACGCTGATTTCCAGGGATTTTCCGATTTCCTTGTTGCTTAAGCCCAGGGCCACGTGGCGGAGTACTTGGGTCTCGCGCTGGGTCAAGGGCACGTCGTCGTCGTCTATGACCTGGCGGACTTTCATGGCCGCGGCGATGCGTTTCATTTCGCCGCTGCGGCTGGGCGATTCGCCGGCGGCCGCCGCGACGATGGTGGCGATTATATCTTCGCGGGCCGAGCCCTTCAGCACGTAGTCGCACGCGCCCAGGGCCACCGCTCTGGCGATGTAGGTGGGGTTGTCGTAGGTCGACAACATCACCACGCGGCTCTCGGGAATTTTTGCGCGAAGTTTTTCCAAGGTGGACAAGCCGTCGCCGTCGGGCATGCGGATATCGAGCAGAATAACATCCGGCTTTTCCTTCAACGCGGCCTTGATGACGTCTTTGCCATTGGCCGCCTCGGCGACGATTTGAATGTCGGTCCCAGCCAGTAAACAAGCCAGGCCGGTGCGAATGACTTCATGGTCATCGCAAATTAATAGACGAATAGGCATCTTGGGCCTCCCTTAAAATTTTCTCGACCGCAAAACGGTCCTAATAAAAAAAGCTCATTACGTTTTTTTGAAAGATAGAGAAGAAAAGTGATTCCTCTCGCGTTTCTCAATATTCACTTATTTTCTACTTTTAAAATCCAAAGGCCTCAAATTGGCTTCCCTCAAATGTCGGTCGCTTAATATGGGGGATACTTTATCCTAGTACACTATCGAGCAGCATGAAAGCCCCCAATGTAACGAAATAACCCCCCCGACTCAGCGGGATAAATGCGGTTTCAAGGACCAATTCGAGGGGAGAAAATCTAGCAGCCAAAGAATGATGTATTAAGGTGATTTATCGGTAAATTCCCTTAAAAATAGGGGGTAATCAGGGCATTTCGTTCCAATTCGTTACCCAATTCTAATTGTTATTAACAGAAAAAACGCACCTAGTTCCCGCTAGATATTCATTAACCGGCAAAATAAGCCGTTTATCTGGATTTCTGTTTTGACATAAGTCGCCCCGTAACGTAGATATTTTGCATCAACCTTTGATAAAGGATCGGGTGATATTATGAAACAACAAGGCACAATATTGCTTGTGGACGACGACCGCCAGGTACTGGCCTCGATGGCCGATTGGCTTCGCGATCAGGGTTATCCGACCGATACCGCTTCAACTTTGTCCGAAGCGACGGGCGCCATTACCCGCAAAACATACGATCTGATTCTGGCCGACATCCGTCTGGGAAATGAAGACGGTTTCGATCTGTTGACTTATTGCCGCAAGAATTACCCGGGCATTGCGGTAATAATGATCACGGGCTACGGCACCGTGGAAACGGCCGTGGAGGCGGTTCGTCAAGGGGCCTTCGATTTTCTTACCAAGCCGCTTATCGACGAAGAACTGATGATGGCCATCGAGCGGGCCTTCAATCAGAAAAAAGTGATCGAGGAAAACAAGACGCTCAAGGCCCAACTCGATATGCGTTACGGCATGGAAAATATCGTGGGCCGCGATCACCGCATGACAAAGGTGTTCGACGTAATCGACGCCGTGGCCGACACCCGCGCCACCGTGCTTATTACCGGCGAGAGCGGAACGGGCAAATCGCTCATCGCCCGGGCCATTCACCGCCGCAGCAGCCGGCGCGACAAGCCGTTTGTGGAAGTGGCTTGCGGCAGCCTGCCGGAAACGCTGCTGGAAAGCGAACTGTTCGGTCACGTGGCCGGCGCATTTACAGGCGCGGCCGGGGATAAGATGGGCAAGTTCATGCTGGCCAACGAGGGCACGGTTTTTCTGGATGAAATCGCCACCGCCTCGCCCGGCATGCAAGTGAAATTGCTGCGCGTGCTTCAAGACCTGGAGTTCGAGCAGGTGGGCGGGAACAAGACGTTCAAGATCGACACCCGCATCATCCTGGCCACCAACGAAGACCTGGGCAAGGCCGTGGCCGAGGGCCGGTTCCGCCAGGATCTTTTCTATCGCATCAACGTGATCAACATCGAATTGCCTCCGATCCGCGAGCGGATTTCCGACATCCCGATTCTGGCCGAACACTTTTTGGCCCGTGTGTGCGAAGACTCGGGTAAAAAAGTGCACGGCTTTACCGAAGAGGCGATGCAGGCCTTGCAGCGCTACCGCTGGCCGGGCAACGTGCGGGAAATGCAAAACGTCATCGAACGGGCCGTGCTTCTGGGCAAGGGCAACATGATCGGCATGGAAGACCTGCCGACGGGCGTCAGCGCCGGCGGCGGCGTGACCATCGAGCCCTTGGGCAGCCGTTCGCTCAAGCAAGTCATGGAAGGCCCCGAGCGGCAGATCATTCTCGAAGTGCTGGAATCGAACAATTGGAACCGCCAGATCACGGCCGAGGCCCTGGGCATAAACCGCACCACACTCTACAAGAAAATGAAACGCCTGGGCTTGGAAGAACTGGCCGTTTCAATGGGGCGGTAAGAATCTGTTCAAAATACGAATGTCATCATGACTTCGGCAAATTCAGTTGGGCCGAGTGTGGCGAAGTATCTTCCCGCCGATGACATTTGGCCCAAAATCGACATCATGCCGAGCCGAAATATTGCTTTCACTCGGA
>JBEKSO010000110.1:0-10524 GCA_049516935.1 Thermoguttaceae bacterium | reverse complement strand
CTTCCAGCTTGCGTATGCCCGCCTTTTGTATAAAAAGCAACAACAGCACGTCGAACCCGGTGATCAGAACGCCCCAGAGCACGGGAATTTCCAGGTTCAAACCCACGGCCTTGCCCAAGGCGGCGGATAGCAGGTTCAAACCTATGGCCGATCCCAGCACTTCGGCCAGATCGCAGGCGGCTATGGCAATCTCGCATAATACGTACAAAATGATATTGACGGTCCATGGATAATCGTCGTGGCAGGCCTGGGCCAGATCGCGGCCCGTAACCAACCCCAGGCGGGCGCTTAGGGTTTGCAGCAACACGGCCATGACGTTGCTCATCAACAGCACCCAGATGAGCCGGTAGCCGAACTGGGACCCGCCCTGGATGTCGGTGGCCCAGTTGCCAGGATCCATGTACCCGACGGAGACCAGATAAGCCGGCCCGGCAAAGGCGAACAATCGCCGCCACCACCGGCTCGGGGGGATTTGCACTGAGCGATGCACCTCTTCCAAAGAGCGGCTTTTTCGCAATCCATCCGGCGTTTTTGCCATGCGGCGTACCTTGGACTGAACAGGCGATTAAAAGACCCAATCATCCCGGACTGGGATATTTTAACCGCTTGGCAACCGCGGGAAAACCCCGTTTGAGCAAGGGATGAGGCTGAAAGCTGGAGTCCGTGGAGGGAAGGTTTTACCGATAATGATACAACTTTGCCAAACCCCAAGCGGTTTCAAATTAGACATTTGTGCTGAGACATTTGTCATTTTACCGCCACCCCTAATAGATCTACTTTCCTTAGAGCCCTATGCCCAGGGGTTCTTCATCTTCGATTTCCGGTTCGTTCTCGGCCGATAATTGCAGGATTCGGGCGCGAATGGCATTGAACTCGTCGGCAAAATCGTACCAGAAATCTTTGCCGCGAAATTCAATCGGTTCGACATATTCGCCCCGAGCCAGCGCCCGCATCGAACGCCGCAGCCGTATCAGCGGCCCGACAAAACGATTACTGACGCGAATGATATCCACAATGATCAAGGGCAAAACCAAAAGAGAGGCGATGGCGGCCGGTCCGTAAAAGAACCACATATTGTCGAAATGCAGGTATAACATCCGTGTCGGGCCGGCAATAATATCCCAACATAACAGCATCAGGGCGATGGTTATAAGGCATGCGACCCAATAAATCACGACCCGGGCGATCAAAACGCCTTGGACTTTGGGGTCGACAAATAAATGTTTGCGAAGGGCTTTTTTATCAATGTACATGAGAATAGACCTCCTGGCTTGGCGGTCGCCCCTTAAGTTAACTTGTATATAAAAAAATAGCTTATAATCAATATGGAAAACGGCTGGTTGCGAATTTATGGTAACTTGTGTATCCAAAACGAGTTATGGCTTATGAACTTCTGCGATAATCGGGGTATGGGTAGCATCTCATTGTCAACATTTTGTTAGAACTTATAATAAACAGAAAGCAGCCTAATCCCATCGGTCAGGTGGGAGCGGGGAAACCAGCGAATCGGTTTTGTCCGTTTCAGGGGCGCAGGTCTTCGGATCGAGACCAGGGTACTTTCAAGCCCCAGCCCGTCAGCTAACCTCGCCGGCAGGCCAAGGTTGGAGCCTGGGCTAAAATTTGAAAGGGCCTTCGCATCGGTCGCGCAATCGAAGTGTCCCATGGCAATAGCGCTTGATGTATAGAAGGTCCATAATGTCCGATTCCTCTTTTTCGGAACGTTCTTCGACCACGGTTGGCGGTTTAAGCCGCCCGGTGCAGGTCATCATTGTCAGCAGCGTGATGCTGACGTTCATCTCCTACTGGCGAACGGCGGCCGTGGTGCTCTGCGACCTGGCCAGCACTGCGTATTACATCGGGGGCATTGTGGAAGGGGCAATCGGCCCGGCCGCCCCGTGGTTTATCCTGGCCGTGATGCTTTTCAGCTATGCGGTGCGTTCCATCTACATCGAGAGTTGCTCGCTTTTCGTGCGCGGAGGCGTTTATCGCGTGGTCAAGGAAGCCATGGGCGGATTCCTGGCAAAACTTTCCGTCTCGGCCTTGATGTTCGACTATATTCTAACCGGGCCCACTAGCGCGGTTTCGGCGGGCCAATACATCGTGGGTTTGCTATTGGACACTCTGAGAATTATCAATCCCGATTTGCAATTCAGCCCGGATGCGGCCGACGCCGTGCGCCGCTGGGGATCGGTGGTCATTGCCTGCTTGATTACACTGTATTTCTTCCGCCAAAACTTGTTGGGGATCCATGAATCGAGCGGCAAAGCCCTGAAAATCATGTACGCCACCACGGTCATGGCCGCCGTAATGCTGATCTGGTGCGGCGCCACCCTGATAGTTCGAGGACCGGTGAACAAGGTGCCCATGACCCCGGACCTTACGCCCAAAGTTCAGTACGAAGTCGTGAAACTCCCGGACCGGGTGACGGGCGTGGAAAAAGAAATGTGGCGGCGCAATTCCCAAACTGGAGAACTTGTGCCGGCAATGGTTAAAGACAAGCAGGGCAATCTCCGTGAAGAACCAAAAATCAACGAAGCCACCGGAGAACAAGAGGATCCCCTGGGTTTGATGTCGCACTGGTTCCCCAAGTTATCTGCGAAACTCCGCCAGCCGGGGAATTTGTGGAGCATAATCGGCGTGATCGGCCTGTTGATCGCCTTCGGCCACTCGATCCTCGCCATGAGCGGCGAGGAAACGCTTGCCCAGGTTTATCGCGAAGTGGAATCGCCCAAGCTTAAGAATTTTAAAAAGGCGGCGTTTATCGTCTTCATTTACAGCCTGGCCCTGACGGCAAGCATCTCCTTCCTGGCCGTGCTGCTGATTCCTGACGAAATTCGCATGAAAGAATATTCGGGCAACCTGATCGGCGGTCTGGCAATGTACGTGTACGGCCCGCCGCTGGCCCGGTTGTTGCTAAACGGTTTTGTGGTGGTGGTCGGATTTCTCATCCTTGCCGGGGCGGTTAATACCGCGATTATCGGGTCCAACGGCGTGTTGAACCGCGTGGCCGAAGACGGGGTGATGCCCGATTGGTTCCTCAAACCTCATCGACGATATGGAACCACATACCGGGTGCTGTTACTGATCGTCGGATTGCAACTGGCCACCATTATCCTCAGCCGGGGAAACATGTATACCCTCGGCGAGGCCTATGCCTTTGGCGTGGTGTGGAGTTTCGTATTCAAGGCCCTGGCCATGGTCGTGCTCCGATTCAAGGATCGCAACCCCCGGGAGTTCAAAGTGCCGCTGAACATCCGCATCGGCGGCGTGGAACTGCCCATCGGGCTAAGCATCGTGTTTTTGATTCTACTGGCCACGGCAGTGCTCAATTTATTGACCAAGGAAGTGGCCACTATCGGCGGGTCGGCCTTTACAGTCGTGTTTCTCTCTCTTTTCATGACCTCTGAATATCTGCACGAGAGGCGGCGGGGTAAGGCCGCGCACCTGCATTTGGAACAATTCAACCAGCAGACCTCCGACGAGGTCGCTTCTGCGGTCCTGGGCCTGAAAATGCCTTACCGAAAACTGGTGGCCATCCGCTCGACGCAAAATCTTTTCATGCTGGAAAAAACACTGGCCGAAACCGATCCCGAAACCACAGACGTGGTGGTGATGACCGCCCAGGTCACCTCGCGCGGCGACGCCTCCACGCTCGGGCCGGAGCTGGACCAGTATAACCGCACTTTGATGACTGCCGTGGTCAACCGCTCGGAGACGGCCGGCAAACAGGTGCACCCCTTGATCATCCGCACCAACAATCCCTTGTATGCCGTGGTGCATACGGCCATGGACGTCAACGCCCAGGAACTGGTCCTCGGCGCCTCGAACGCCTACATGGCCGACGAGCAGATCGAGCAAATCGCCTTTTATTGGATCAACATGCACGGTGGCGATCCCTCCCCGCTAACCGTGCGGATATTAAGCCGCAACCGCGATCTATACTTCGATCTGGCCGGCGGCAACCGGATCCCCAAGATCGGAGAACGAAAAGCGCGCTCGGTAGCCGAGTTGCGTGCCGCAGGCGTGGGCGTCAGCCACGTGCTTTTGGTGCATTACGGCGCCTCGGCCAGCAGCGATCTGTTTGCCGCCGCGCTGACGATGCTCGATCCCCTGGTGGCTTTGACAGTCGTATCCGTGCCGCTGACGCCCGATCTTTTACCGAATAACGATTTGTTGCAGCAAGATCTGCACCGGGCCGAACAACTGAAAAGAGAGGTGGAAGTCTGCCCATTGCCCGCCGGCGATCCCAATCAGCAAATCGTGGCTCTGGTAAAGCAATTAGAATGCGATTTATTGATTATGGGTGAAATTGAGGAATCGATGTCCGACTTGCCGCTGGTTTTGGATTGCAAGGTCATTGTGCGCAATTCCCCCTGCCCCGTGTGCCTGGTAACGCTGCCGGCGATACCGCATGAAACAGAAGGATAAACCTATCAACACCACGTCAAAGACAAAGACCCCCGACCTCTTGATTCCTTTCTGCCCCATTATGCCAACCCTTGATTCCTTTCTGACCCGTTATGCCGAAGCCCTTGGGAAGGAAGTTGTGCTTAACTTCAAGTGACTGCTCATTATGCCCCATCGGAGTTGCCCGCTTGATGTTTTCATTGTGCCCGACTATACTTCCTAGGATGGGTGAAATTGCTCAATTGCTTTATGAGGTGAATTATGGAAAATCAGACCATGCCGTCTCAACATACGGTGGAAATACCCCAAAGCGTCTTGATCAGCGCCCGCAGCCTCGACGATTTGGAGGACTGGCTTTCGGCGAACGATCCTGAGTTTTTGAACGAGGTTCGTCGCATCCGCAACGAGGAAGACCTAGCCAACGGCGGTAAGGACTTGACGGAGGTTTTGAAGCGGTGGCCTATCGAGTCGTAGTGCTTCCCTCGGCAGAGGCGGATATGGAGAATCTCGACCCCGAGGTTCGTCGGCGGGTTTTGCGCCGTATCCTGTGGCTTGGCGAAAACGCCTCGCGCATGATTCACTACCATCTCACGAATATGCCGGACGATCTGGTCGGTTTATGTCGCTTGCGGATGGGCGATTACCGGATTCTTTATCGAGTTTACCATCAACAGCAATGGGTACTTTTCTTCATTTCAGCGAGATCGCCCTGGCCAAGGGCTGGAGGACGTGCTCGATCACGTGGTTTTCCAGCATCTCGGAGCAGACTTTGGATAGCCGGTCGAGCGTTTCCACGAATGTCGTGTCAGGCGAAAGGCTGCCGTATTGCCGGGCGGTCACGTACACGCTGATTTGTTCCTCGGGATATTCGCCGATGCGGACCTGGTAGGCGTTGGTGCGGGTTTCCACGCTCCAGCGGCACTGCAATCGGCATTCATCGTCCAACGATACGGTCAGCGAAGGTTCGTAATTGATCACGGTCACGCCGGGTACCTCCAGCAGGCGCTCCAGGCCGGGACTGACGCCCAAGGCCTCGGCCACAAGCTGATTCTGGTTGCCGCGATAAGTGAAATCGAATCCGTATAGTAAATCCAGGGCCTCGCAATCCAGCGGACTTACCGAAAGCGTGTAAGGCGCCAGTTCCAAGATCAGTTTATGCTGCTGCATGGCGTCGTCGATCTTTTCCGGGTTGACTTGCCCGGAGCAGACGCGCCGAGGTTCGATGGTGCACCAGCGATAGCTGCCGCGCTCCTTGTCTTCTTCTAGGACAAAATCGCCCCGCTCGCGGGAATAGAAATTCCGCATGGTAGGAAAGGTTTTTTGCACGCGCTCGAAAAAATGCAGCACGGTTTCGCGATTGGCCGGGAGCTCCATCTCCGTGCCGAGATTCATATTGACGTAGAAATCGTCACTTAACGAAGTATAGCGATTCATTCTCTCGAACCTCGAAATTCCCAAACCAGAAAATAACGGCTCTTGTCTCCGCTATTACATACCCGGCTAGACTAGTCAAGAATAATCAGCCTGATAAATAATTTGGTTGACAAGGTGTTCACTGGGCGTATAACCAACTACAACTGATTATGGGTTTATGTATGAACAAAGTATAGAGATGCCCTAATGTTTCTGCAAAAGGTTTTAATATAGAGAGGGTGTCCTAAAACTTGTGCAAAAGGTTAATAATGCCGCTGGATCAAATGAACAAACAAGAAAAACAACACTGGTTGGTGGTTTTCCCTAGTTCATTAGGCTGGTTTGCCTTGTTAGGGAATAAGGATCGCATCGAAGAGCTTACCTTCGGCCATCCTTCTGCCCGAGCGGCGAAAAAGGCCTTGCCGCCTGGTTTACTGGCCCAGGCTCGGTCTTTGTCTAGGAAACCGCCGCTGGTGCGCAGGCTTCAGGCCTATGCAAAGAGCGCTCGTAATGATGATTTTCGCGATATCCAGCTCGATCTTGGACGTTTAAGCGTCTTTCAACGCCAGGTGTTGGAACAATGCCGCAACATTCCCTTTGGAACCACGCTTAGCTACGGGCAGTTGGCCGCCCGGACCGGTTCTCACCGCGCCTATCGAGCGGTAGGCAATTGCATGGCCGGCAACAAGATACCGATCATTATTCCCTGCCATCGGGTGGTGCCGTCTAGCGGCGGACTTGGATCTTATTCCGCTCCCGGCGGAGTGAAGATGAAAAAGCGGCTGCTCTCGATGGAAAATCCGGCGCTCGGCAAGGCATTTTATTGAGAGTCGGGAAAATAATGTCGTGGTGTAAATGGTAAATCAAGCTAAGCCCACGGGTTGCAACCCGTGGGCTTAACGACATTCATTACCTGAGGCCCTATAGCCCGAAAAATTGGCCTAGAATTGGTTGGGGCTTTTGGGCACAATACCGCCCTCAATCACCCCCCATCACCCCACCAATTTCAAAGGTTACCCCGGCGTGAGAATTCCGGACCAGGGAAATACAATGATCTTCGCTCCCCAGACGTCTCCCATGGAACCGGAATCATGGGATGTGGATCGTCGCCAAGACGGCGCGGTCCTGGTCCGCGTGCATTCTACCGATCGGAACGGATGCCGATTGCCAGACGCCGTCTTTGCCTTCCGCCTGGGCGATCCCCAATATAATTATTGGGAAGAAAAATATCGAAATCGCAGCATTGGGAAAGGGTGATGGTTATCTTCACCTGCCCCGCATCGGTCTCTAAGAACCGGGCACGCGGCGGAGCCAGATTTCCCGCCATAAATGGTGGCAGTTCCTTGGGCAGGCGCGGCACATGCGTCCCTGGCAGGTTACTTCTTCCAGTTCCACCGTGTTGGCGATGGTTCGCAGTTCGCCCGACCATTCTAAAATAAGCCTTTCCACCCGGCCGGCAACGCGAAAACGTTTACCGCAGAATTCGGCCTGATCCGGGGCGAAACTCAGCCCCCGGTTTTTTCCGTTGGCATCGAGCGTGGCTTGGATTTCCGGCAGGCTTTTCACTTCCACCCACTGGCCCGCCTGAAGGTTGAGAGTTTCAATGGGAGTAGGTTGGGTTAAAGGATTTTCGGCAGATGCATCTTGACGTTTAAATAAGCGCAAGATTTTATGCCTGGTCCGACCCAGCAAATCCACGAAAAGTTCGCCGACGGTGGTTTCGCCCAACATCACTTCCCGCACGTATTGCCGCGGATCCCACCAAGGCAATTTGTTAGACGCATGCACCAACTCGGTTGCCTGGCAGGTGAAGCGATCGCCTTTGCGCGTGGGCAGATTCAAGGAAACAAGCTCCTTGTCGGGCAGGTTGGTCTCGCGCTCATTTGGCGGATCAGACGGCTTTAACCAGGCTTCTTTCCAAAACAGTTTGCAGCGCATTTGGCAACCGTCGTGCGCCTGGCCGTCGCAGCGAAGTATTTCGAGAAAAACCGTGTCTTTCAGCCTGGCGACATAACAATAACGATCCAGAAAGATCCTATCGGCCCGACGCGTTACGCGGAATTTCCGCCCGCAATATTTAACCATTTCCGGCATGAAGGGCAGCCCGTCGAGTTTCCCTTCGGCGTCGAGCGTGGCTAGGATATCTTCGGGCGCGCGCACTTCGGCCCACTCCCCGCGCCTAAAAGTATGAAGTCGGCGATTTCGCAATGTATTGACTGGATTGTGAGCAGTCATGGTTGGTAAGAATATATTTGTTAATGAAACTTCCGCTCAACAAATCTAGCTTTTCGTTTCTTGATCGTCAATTATCGCTCCCAGTAGTATATTGGTACAAAATTATAATGTTCATTAAGTCACTATTGTCTTGTCGCCTGCGCGACGGTTTCGATGGTGATGGCTGCCAGGGCCGCGCCATAGTCAAGGTCGATGTTGGCCATCGTGTCGTGGGTGTCGTGATAACCCACGCGGTTGATGTCGTAGTTTTCCATGAAAAGCACCACGGGAATACCGGCGTCGGAAAATATTTGCCCGTCGGTATTATACAGTGAGCTGCGCGGATCGTCGGTCGGGCGGACCTCGCCGTGAAGTTGCAGATGCCGGGCGGTGGCAGGCATGGCTGCGCCGTCCGGGCTGCGCCGGCCCCGCTTGCATCCCCGGCGGTTCGAACGGCGATTCCAGATCTGAGCATTGGCGTTCCAAGCCGCGTTGGCCAGGTGCGCCACCTGGGAGAGCCGTAACGATTCCGCACTCGCCCCCGGCGAAATCTGGAAGACGTCTGGATCGTTATCGTTGTTGTGTGCAATCATGTCCGACACAAAAACGCCTTGGATCTCGACTCTAGAAAGATCGAGGTTTCGCGCTCTTTTTCGGCGGAGTTTTAGCGTGCCTTCGATAATACATTGGGTCAGATGCCGTGCGCCCATGCAATCTGAAGGGAATTCCTCGCCGGTCAGGTGCACCAGCCACACGTCGCATCCCAGTTTTCCGGCTCGGCTGAGTTCGAGAAATATCGGCGCGCCGAGCATCATGGCGGCAGTGGCCGAATGATTGTCGTCGGCCCCGGCCGCGGCCAATCGGGCCCCCACGCCGCCACGGTCTTTTTCGTAACGATCTTCCATGTAAGCCGTATCGTAATGGTCGGCCATGACCACGGCCCTGCGCCGGTCCCGCCCGGGGATGACCACCACCAGGTCGCGTTCCTCGATTTTTCCCTCCTGATTTTCGAGCCAGCCGCCGGACCAGGGGAAGTTGAAATCGGTTTGCCAATGAAAAGGCAGATCGCCTACCGCCGCTTTGCCGGCCATTTGAGACTTTGCAATCAATCGCCGATAATAGTCCAAAAGATAATCGCCCAACGCCTCCAGGTCGCGATGATGATGCCGCAACAGGGACTGGGAAATCGGATCGCGGACACAGTCGGCATTGTCTTTATTTATATATTTGCCATGTGCCAGTCGGGCGATAGTGCCCCAATACGCCGTTTCAAACGAGCGGCAGGCAGTGCGGCGATAAGTGAGCGATTCGGACAGGCGAGAAGCGGACTTTTTGGCCACAGGGGCCGAATCCGGTTCGATTCTATTTTTCAACTCTTGAGTCAATCTTTGCCCTTGGGCTTGATTATTGGCGGATGTTTCCAAATGGCCCAGCCAATCATCGAGTGTTTCCTCCTTGGGGGCGGTCAACAATGCTCGCGCGAAACTCCGCGGCAGACAATTCTCGCCCAGCAATTCCCAGGCATCGAGTAATTTGCGGACGTTCTGGATGGTAATCCTGTGTTGGTGATGGTTTTCAATGGCCGAGAAATTCTGAAATGCCGACATGTAAAGTTCGCGTGCCAGCAGGCGCGGCCATAATTCGACAGGATTGTCAATGCCGGGCCCTTTGGCATGATAAGCGGTAAGATAACCTAATGGAACATCGAAAAGCACTTCCGGCTGGGATGTTTGTGGACAGCGATAGGCAACCAGCGGCCGATGCCAGTAGATTTCGTATCGCCCGACTCGCATCGCTGGAAATTGAAAGCGATATCCGAACAAACCGCCCTCTTTTAAAGCTTCAGCGGCCCGGGCAAGATCGTGTTGATCGGCATTAGGTCCATCCAACAAAAGCCGGAAATCTTGCGTCCAAATCTGGGCGTTGCGGGCCATCGGCTTGTCGTACAGTCCCACATCCTCGGGTGCCGAACTGAAAAGAACGTGTGCCAGGCGATCTTCCCGGCCGGTCACAGCAAGTTCGTCCTCGTGCCGATGTATTTTTGCCCAACGATTCGTGCGCCGGTAGGTGTTTCGCAGCGGGATTACATTTGGATCGGGCAGTAAATGATCAGGATGCGGTTCGTGCAGCCATCCCGATTGCGGCACCCTAATGCCGAAAGGATTTGCATAGCGCGCAAATACGTGCAACAAAGGGATTTGTAATGCCAGCGGCAATTCTTCCCGCAATCGAAGGTAAGGCAGCGCACCCCAAAAAACGAGACTGCCGGGAAAGGGCAGCAGATTCAACTCGCCCGACAAATAAGCCCGCTTAACGGCTTTTGGCAAACAGCCAAATGGGCGAAACGTCAGCAGATATTTCACTTTTTCTGTTTTTTCGCGTTGAGAAAAGAGATATTGCTTCATCCAGGAAGGGATAGAACATTTTTGCTCATAAGGCAGATTTTCATCGCCAATGCCAGGCAAGACGCGAAAACCGGTTTTCTTTAAA
>JBEKSO010000109.1:0-10580 GCA_049516935.1 Thermoguttaceae bacterium | reverse complement strand
AAGAATTGTTATCATCCTCTTCGATATCTCCCTCGACCAGGGGCAATTCGACAGTGATAATCGTGCCTTTACCTGGGGCGGAATTGATGTCGGCCGCGCCTCCCAGCAGCCGAACTCGCTCGCGGATGCCGCGCAGTCCGAAGCGCTCGCCTTTGACCTCTTGCGGATCGAAGCCCACACCCCAATCTTGCACGGCCAGGCGGACGCGGTTTTCCAATTGGCTTAGCTCGACGCGGATTTTGGGGCTTTGGCTGTGCCGGCAGGCGTTGGTTAGACATTCCTGAACGATGCGAAACAGCGCGACTTCCAAGGGAGCGGCCAGGCGATGAAACTGGACCCGCTCGACAAACTCGATTTGCGATTGGCCGCTCTGGCGCCGCTCGGCGCACAGATATTCGATTGCGGCGACAATGCCCGACTCGTCGAGAATCGGCGGGCGCAGTCCTCCGATCAACCGCCGCGCCTCGGCCGCGCTTTCGCGGATCAAGCGCAGGACGTCATCCAGGATTGTGCGGGCGGCGGGGAAATCCTGCATCTCTTGGATGGTATCCAGGCTTTGCAGTTTCAAAAGCGCGCCGGTCAATTGCTGCGCCAGCCCGTCGTGGATTTCGTATGCCATGAGCTTGCGTTCGCGTTCCTGGAGGTCGATAAGATGCCGCAAAAACCGTTGTTCCTTGCGGATCGCCGCTTCGGCCGCTTTACGTTCGGCGACATCGCGGACAACGGCCATGACCAGGCGTTTGCCGCCGGTTTCCAGGCAGTTTATGCGCACTTCCACGGGATAGGTGCTGCCGTCTTTTCGCCGATGCACGCCGTCGATATTTATGGGAAAATCAGCGGCCGGCCGTTTCCAAGTAAGTTCGTGATGCTCTTCCGGCTTGAATCCGACTTCGATGTCTAATACGTACATTTTTAGCAATTCTTCCCGGCTATAGCCCGAGAGCTCGCAGGCTCGTTGATTAACGTCCAGGATGCGGCCGATGTCGTCGTGCAGGTAGAAGCCGTCGGCGGCGTTTTCCACCAGCAGGCGAAAACGTTGTTCGCTGGCCTGCAATTCCCCGGTCCGCTGGGAAACTAGCTTTTCCACCCGCGCGGTCCGGCCGGTCAGCAAAAACAAATAGCCCACCATAAGTCCTGTAATCAGCAAACCCGCCAACAACGCCGCCGGCGGTTCCCATCCCGATTTACCCGAGAAATAAACATCCGTGGGAAGGCAATAAACCAGCCAGGTCCTGTCGGCCGCGGTAATGCGGGCATCGTAATGAATGGGGGCGGATGAATCGGCAGGCGGCGATTCCAACACAGGCAGCGGAGTAGTGCGGATTCGCGAAGGATAGGAAAATATGGGCTTTGCTTTCTTCAGATCGGTAACGTCGAACAGATAAATGTCCACGCCCGTGGGTTGTATCAATTCCAAAGCGCTTTTAACCACGTCGCGCAATTGAAACACACCCAAGATAAAACCGTCGGCGGGACGGGGAGGATTGGCGCCTTCCGCGGAAGGCGGCGTCTCGTTATGCGCGTCGTCGAACATATAAATCGTGAACTCTGACTCGCTCTTAAACCCGGGTATATTGGTATAGTTAATAGCGGACCCCATCTTGCCCTCGGCCCGATCCATCGCGGCAATACACTCGGGCAGCGAACCAAGATCTAAACCCAAGATGTTTTTATGCTCGGCCTGCGGCTCGATAAATAGAATGGGAAAGTACTCTTTGCGCTGCACAGCCGGTACGAGGCTGTTGCCGCGGCGCTCGCTTATTTGAAATTGAGGAAATCCGCTCTTCTTGACCGCCTTTTCAAACGCGCCTCATTCCTCCGGCCGGACGCGAGGCATCCAGGCCAGCGTATTGATGTCCGGATGTTCCTCGAACACCGAATCGCTGAAGATTTTAAACTCGTTGCGATCGACTTCCAACGAGCCCGCATAAAATGCCCTAAACAGACTCATGACGCCCAACTGATTGGCAAGGGCCTGCTTAATGGCCTCCACCTTTTTTGCGGCCTCGAGGCGGAATTGGACCCCGGCTACTTGATGTTCCTCACGCCAAAGCGTATAGAATAACGCCACGGAGAAAACCAACCCGCCGACAGCCACCACGCTCAATAACCACCACTGCTTGTAATTTGGGCGATGCGAGTGCGGGCCTTCTCCTTTAGCCGCGGCCGATTCAAGATTAGTATTTCGAGTTGCCATCATGGCACATATAATGTAGGGCTTATCCGGGAATTGAAAATAGCCCCCTCATGATGGATGACACTGCTATACCCTATTATATGGCTGCAAGAATAAAGCTGCAATCCCTCTAAGAAATAGACGAAACTTGGGGACTGTCCCAATTTTCCGGGCGCCATGCCAGCAGCATGGTCGGCAAAAATGGTGACTGCCCCCTTTGCGAAAGCTCTTAGCGGCGGATTTTTCGCGAGAAATCAGGGTCGTCCCGATAAAGATATGCCTGGTAGTTTATCCGCGCATGCTCCTTGGTCTGCTCGAAAGTGCCGTTTTGCTCGATCAAACCCAGATCGTAGGCCAGCCGGTCGGCATAGCCGGGCAACAGCACGCGATAATCGTAAGGCACGCGGTCCGGCTTGAGATGATTTATGTGGTTGCGGATGTTCGTCGTGCAATTGTTCGTCAAAGTGTTGTAAAATTCCGGCTCGTCGATCAGCTTGTCCACGCGCTTCATCACGTCCGCGAACAACTCCCGGGCCTGTTCCGGAGTGGCGGTGCTGCGATAAAGATAGACTTCGCTGGGCGATTTGTTGGCATTTTTGGTTATCACGTCTTGCTCGTCCGCCACTACGTACATCAGTTCATACTGGCGGAAGAAACCCTTGAGGACATTGAATTTTTCCCCTTTTTCCCGGCGTATTTCCACCGATACCGCTACGTAATCCTGATCGTCGAAACCGAAACTGAGCATGGTGTGGGCAATGCCAGGCATGTCGTTAAAAGGCACCACGATAAGATCGACAGTGGTGAGCTTGTTAAGATCGAAAGTTTTATCGTGGTAGTAAACGTCAAAATCATCGTACGTCCGATACCGGCAAGAACGAACATTGCGAACGGTAATCCGCTCGCCCCTGAAATCGGCCTTGGGCATCACTTCCATGCCCGGCGTCCACTCGCGATCATTTGAAGGCTTCCACCACTTAAACAAGTCCGGATTCAATGTCAGCGTCGGGAACATCGGACCGTCGTCCGCCGTCGGGCACCGATGCGCAGCATTGGTCGACATGGCCGCGGCCGTTTGCAGTTTCTGCTGCGTGTCGATTTTGCAGCCAATTGCAAGCAAGACCAATAATCCGATCCAACCGAGCAAAAGCCGCCGCTGGCCGGGCTGTGCGAGTAGTCTGGATTTAAAGATATGCAAGATAGGCATTTTGAACAAACGCCGAAAAATAGATAAGACAACCGTGAATCATTATATTGACAAGTGGCGCGATTTGTACCCAGAAATCCCTTTTCGTGCAAGCCGAAAAGGATACTCGAAAATGAGAGGAATGAGAAACAACAGGAGTAAAAAAGGCCGTTGACGAGGGTTGAAAGATGCTTGAAACTGCTTGCGGTTTCGCACTGCCATTCAATCCCTACCACGGCCTGATGGCTGCAATCAAAAAGTACAAGGCAGATGGATATCGGTTTTCGGTTTTCAGTAAAAAGTATGAAGCACGGAATAAAGCGAAAAAATGTGCACGTAATGATGGTTGTTCAATTTGCAATTTGCATTTTACAATTGCTCAATTTGCAATAAAGAAACATGGGCAAAACGCTCTCGAACGTCAAACAATGACTCTAATCTCCAATCCCCCCTCAAATCCGCTTGAACTGCCGATCGAGCTCCTCACGGGTGAAGACCAGCGCCGCGGGCCGGCCGTGGGGACAGTGGTGGGCATCGTCTACCAGGTGACGCTGTTCCAATAGCGCGGTAATCTCTTCCGGATTGAGCCGGTCGCCCGCCTTGATCGCCGCCTTGCAAGCGACGGTATGCAATAGGTCGTCGAGCAAATCGCGCCGATCCGGCTGCCTGCCGCCCGACGCCAGCCGGTCCAGCAACTCCCGCAACAATTCCACCGGATTGATGTTCGCCAGCATGGCCGGGTAGCCGACCAACAGCACCGTGTCTCCGCCAAAGGGCTCTATCTTCATCCCCAACTCGGCCAGCAAATCGCGATTTTCCAAGGCCGCGCACGCCTCGGCCGCGCTAAGATCGACCGGCTCGGGCACTAATAGATTTTGGGTCTCCATTGCATTAGCGTTCAGGCGATGCCGAAGCTGCTCGTACAAAATCCGCTCGTGCAAGGCGTGTTGATCGATGACCATCACACCCTCGTCCGACTCGGTCACCAGGTAACGATTGTGAATTTGCAGAGCCGACATGGCAGGATGTTTTTCCGAGATGGGAACATAAGTGCCACGACCAACCTCTTGTTGGTGCTCGGCTTGCCCAGCAAGACTATGGGTGCCACTGCTGGCTTGTCCAGCAGTGCCGATCGGCGTGTGGCTTTCTCCAGCTAAATGCGCGGGATCGAGCGAATAAAGCCCCAGCGGTTTTCTTTCACCGCCGGGTGCCACTGGCTCCGCCGGTGTTTTGGAGTCCCAGTCGGCCACCTTGCCTTTCGCCCAATCGACCAACTCTTGCCGCATCTGCTGCTGGGCCCGGGCCGCGTCGTGACCGCCGCTGGGATCTTCGCCGCCGGGTGCCACTGGCTCGGTCAGTGCATTGCGTTCCATGCTCTGTGCCCGGGTGTTCAAATCTGTAGTCAAAAACTTGCTCCGCAACGTGGAAAGCAACTGGCTGTAAAGCCGGCCCGAATCCTGGAACCGCACTTCCAGTTTCGTGGGATGAACATTCACGTCGACCAAATCCGGCGGCATGTGCAGGGTGAAAAAGGCGATCGGATACCGGCCGGTCAAAAGCAGCCCGCGATAGGCCTCGCCCAGTGCGTGCTGCAACGAGCGGTCGCGGATGTACCGGCCGTTAAGGAAGAAATATTGCATCCGGTTGTGGCTGCGGCTCAGGCTGGGATGGGCCACATATCCTGAAAGCTTTATTTCACCGTCGATGCCTTCCACCCAAATCAGGGCGTCGGCCAGATCCCGCCCGAAGAATCGGGCGATCCGCTCCAAAGGCCCGTCGACCGCGGCCAGCTCGAACATCTGCTTATCGTTATGCCTGAGCGTAAAGTGCACTTGCGGCGTGGCCAGGGCGATCCGCGTAAAGGCCTCGGCCACGTGCCCGAATTCAGTCTGCGTGGTCCGCAGGAATTTTCGCCGCACCGGGGTGTTGAAGAAAAGATTATAAACCTCGACCGCCGTGCCCACCGGACATCCACATGGTGAGACCTCTCCGATCTTTCCACCGACTATTTCCACTTCCGCCCCGCCCGCCTCATCCGCCGTGCGGCTGCGGAGCACAGTCCGGCTCACCTCGGCGATCGATGCCAGGGCCTCGCCGCGAAATCCCAACGTGCCCACATGAAAGAGATCGTCCTCACGGGCCAGTTTACTAGTAGCATGACTGGCCACCGCCAGCGGAAGCTCCCCGCTTGCGATCCCGCACCCGTTATCGACCACCCGGATCATCTCCAATCCGCCCTGTGCGACCGAAACATCGATCCTCGTCGCCCCCGCATCGACCGCGTTCTCCATCAATTCCTTAACCACGCTCCCCGGCCGCTCGATAACCTCGCCGGCGGCGATTTTGTTGATCAGCGATTGGGAAAGAATGTGAATGGACATAAGAGTATTATGATAAATCTTAATTTTATGTTCTTCTTTTTCGTGCTTTCGCTCTTTCGTATTTTCGTGATTATCTTGTCATGTGGTTTACAACACGATCCGCTTGACCACCAAAGTCGGCGAGTAAAAGTTCATTAGTAGACCAACATGCAAGCCGGTTGCCTTGAGATACGATTTCACCTGGGCGAAATGGATATCCTCCAAAGCCTTTATGGCTTTTAGTTCCACTACAATTTGTCTCTCAACCAGTAAATCGAGTCGATGTACGCCGACTTCTTCACCCTCGAACATGACTGTCACTTCTTTTTGCGAGTCATAAACAATCCCGTGATGCCTTAACGCGACCATCATAGCGCTTTCATAGATCGATTCCAGGAAACCCGGCCCCAATTCTTTATGGACACTAATGGCCGCCTCGATGATCTTCCCTGATAACGCTTCAAAGTCGTGTCCCATTGATGAATCTAATCCTGTTTAAACACGAAAGCACGAAAGGACGAAAACACGAAATTAAAACAATAATAAGAACACATAACTATCCTTAAGACAAAAATGCAAATAGATTTTGTCTATGCTGAACTTATCCAATTGCCTTTCTCATCGTGGTTTAATGACTGTGGAAATCCAAACTCCCGCCAAATATAATCGAAAGTTTCTTTGAGATAACATCCTGTTTTCTGAGGAGTATCAACTTGATTAAAATTCTGAATTTCAACACTATCAGCAATTACATCATCTTTATTGATAAGATTTCTAATCCCATATCTTTCCCAACTTATATAATTTTGACTTGGCATTTTACAACCACGAACTTCAAGGAGGGAAACACCTAGTTCCCATGGACTGTTGATACCCATTTGATGCATTTCATCTAAATAATCATGAATTGATTTAACAATGCGGTTTCCGAAATCGACTATATTTGGGATATATAAATTTCCGCCATTAGATTCAGAATTCTTCATGATAAAAAATGCATCTGCAGATAAGATGACCCCCTCTAGATTTACTTCTGTAATTGATAAGCGTTCCGAATAAGAATCATTGGATTTTGGAGTCTCCCAAACATATAGAACTGATTTCCCGCTCGGTTCCTGATGCGTCGATCTAGAATAGACAAAAGGAGAAAAATTCCTCTTTGCAATATCTACATATTTCAGTTTGAGATTATTTATGGGAACAATCGTAATTGCTATCATGCCAGGCTGATGTAACAGTCCATGAAATTTTCCTTCTTTAAGGGCAGACTCAAATTGAGCCCTGATTTCATTGAATCTTTCGATTGCTGATTTATTTTTTTCGGGAAAAACCGTTTGCTGAAGAATTGTAATCAAAGCATCCTTAAAATCTTTGATCAATAAGGTTTTGGCATGCTCAAATGTAGCCTTGTCGCTTTCTTCCGGAAGATTGTATTTTATCGGATGGCGGCGCTTAATATCGAACATTTGTTCGTTGGGTTCGCCATAAGCGGTGTTCATTACCGCAATAACCCGCTCAAAGCCATCCGATGCTTCATCAGCCTTTGAGCCGATGTCATAACCAAGTTCCATTATTACATTAGGATTGGAAATCAGTTGCAGTCTTTCTCCATCCGACTTATTGTCACTCCTGCCGACAAATGTCAAATCTGCCAGAAAAACATCACATTCCTTGATCTTTTTGAGAATTGTATTTGGAATATCACACATGCCCGCAACGCCTAATGTGCTTTCATCCAAAGACAAGTTGTAGTCATTCGATTTATCATCAGTGATTTGCTGACAGGCATCCTTTGCCGCATCACGAATCAAATACCTGTTGATTTTCCCAGGTCTATCATCTTGCCAAGCGTAAAAAACTTTAATATCCATAATCTCTATACTCTATCCAACAATATTTTGATATCCGATCTTTATCTCCTGTCTTTTTCGTTCTTTCGTACTTTCGTGTTTTCGTGATTAATAATGTTATTTCTAGTTTTTTTTGGTAAAAACTATAACTCATATTCCTTTATCTTCCTGTAAAGCGTCCTCTCACCGATCCCCAGCATCTTCGACGCCTCTTCCCGATTTCCGCCGGCCAGGCGCAGGGTTTCGGCAATGTAGAGTTTTTCGAGTTCTTCCAGGGGTTTTCCTACCAGATGGGATAGAGAATCGGAGGCCGTTTCGCCGGGCGATTCCGGCGGGCCGGCTAGTTCCTCGGGCAGGTCGTCTACGTCTAAAAGGCCGTCGTAATCCACGACAATCATGCTCTCGACCACATTGCGCAATTGGCGGACGTTGCCCGGCCAATCGTAGGTCAAAAGCTTCCGCCGCGCGGCCGGCGACACGCCGCGGATCTGCTTGGCGTGCTCGGAGGCGAATTGCTTGATGAAATAATCGATCAGGATGGGAATGTCCTGGCTCCGCTGCTTTAGCGTGGGCAGGCGGATGGTGACCACCTTCAGGCGATGATACAGATCGCTGCGGAAAGTCCCTTTTTCAATGGCCTCTTCCAGATTGCTGTTGGTGGCCGAAAGGATGCGGACATTGACTTTGATCGGATCGTTCGACCCGACGCGGGTAATCTCGCCGTTTTCCAAAACCCGAAGCAGTTTGATCTGGGTGGGCAAGGGCATGTCGCCCACCTCGTCGAGGAACATGGTGCCGCCGTGGGCGAACTCGAACTTGCCCACCCGATCTGTCGAGGCGTCGGTAAAGGCCCCTTTGATGTGCCCAAACAGTTCGCTCTCCAAAATATTCTCGCTTAACGCTGCACAGTTCAGGGCCACGAAGGGTTTGTTCTTTCTGGGGCTGTTTTGGTGGATGGCCTGGGCCACCAGTTCCTTGCCTGTGCCGGTCTCGCCCTGGATTAGCACGCTGGCATTGGTCGGGGCGATGCGTCTTAAGCGCTCGATAACGTCGCGCATCTGCGGGCTGTCGCCCACGACGCCCTCGAACCCGAATTTTTCGTCCAACCGGCGCTTCAGTTCGATATTCGTCCGCCGCAGCCGGGCGCTTTCAGCGGCCTTTTCCGTGCTGGCCCGAAGCTGGGCAAGATCCAAGGGTTTTAATAAATAATTGAACGCTCCCTTGCGCATGGCTTCGACGGCCGAGGGGACCGTGCCGTGGCCGGTCATGAAGATCACCTCGGCGTCGGGCTGTTCGTCCTTCGCCCGGGCAAGGATGCCCAGGCCGTCGATGTCGCTCATCACCAGGTCGGTGATGATCACGTCGAAGGGCGTTTCCTCGATCAACCGCGCCCCTTCGATCCCGGAACTGGCCACCCGGCAGTGGAAACCCACCCGATCCAGGCTTTCGGCCACGGTTTCGGCGTGCGACAGGTCGTTGTCGATAATCAGCACCTCGGCCGGCGGGCCGGGCTGGTCGTTGGCGTTTTTCGTCGTATCTTTCATGCCCCCGATAATACCCCAAACGGCAGTTTTGGGCTAGAACCCATTATTGTCTGGGATAAAAACGATTATAATTGTTAATAATATCCAATCCCGGCAATCCACGCCGTCAGGGGGTTAAAAAAATCAGATGAACGGCAGATATACAGAAAGGGCCTGCAAAAAGGCGTTTGTCGCTTTTTTCGCCGCTTTATGGTTTCTGCATGCTTCCGGCGGAATTGGACTGTCTGTTGAAGAACCGCCGGCCAAGGGGCCTTTGTCCGCCGCTGATGAATTAGCCGCGATTTCCAAGGAAATTCAACAAACCGTTAAAGGTTTAGGCTATTCCGATGATACGGATAGCGAGATGGTGCAGATTATTAGCCGCTGGGAATATGCCGATTGGAAGCGGTCGCTTAACCAGGCCATTCAGGATTACGGGCAGAAAAAGATATCCGCTCAACAGGCGGCCCAGGAAGAGGAAAAGGTGTTAAATGCACTCTGTAATACGATAAAAAGAGAGTTTAGTCCCGCCGCCGGCGATTCGGAATACTTTTACCTGCGCAAGGTCATTAACGACAGAACGGCCCAATATCTGGGCTATTCCCAATTGTTGTACGTGTTTGGCAATTCCATAGGCTTGACGGTCAAAGTGGTTGATGTTCTGGAGCCCGCCGGCAGACAGTTGCCGGCTGGAGAAGAACACGCTGCCTGTCTGGTCGAACTGACGGACGGCAAGACGATAATGGCCGATTTGACTCAGGACGGCGTCAGCAAGCCCTTCGTGTTCCGCGATCAGTACGCCGCCGCCGGCAATTACTGGGAGCTCAAGCAGAAAGATAATCCACTGAAAATTCCCCGCAGAATTCAGATATTGGACCGTAACGGCATCGCTGCGGATATCTACAATTGTCGGGGAAACAGTTGTGCCATGTCCGGAAAACAGTCCGATGCCGTATCTTACTTCTCCAAAGCCGTCGAACTTTATCCAAAACTGGCTAAAGCATATAGCAGCCGAGGCGCTGAATTCTTAATTATGGGCCAGCGCGCAAAAGCCATACCCGACTTGGACAAAGCCATCGAACTCGATCCCAAATCCGCCGAGGCATATTTCAACCAGGGGATGCTATACGCCGCATCCAATCAAGATGCGAAAGCCCTGGCCAACTTCGCCAAAGCCATCGAACTTAAGCCGATATTTCCAGCGGCATATAAAAGCCGGGGAAACGTATATTTTCAGGCGGGCCACAATCCCGAAGCCTTGTCCGACTTCGCCAAGGCCTTGGAATTGAACCCAAAGGATGCCGGGACCTACTTCCTTCTGGGAAACGCATATAGTCAATCCGGCAAAAACGATAAAGCCATTTCATGCCTAACAAAAGCCATAGAATTTAACGCGAAATATGCCGAGGCGTATGATTTGAGAGGCGTGAAATATGCTGAATTGGGCAAATACACCGATGCCATCTCCGATTTCATCAAGGCCGC
>JBEKSO010000108.1:0-10619 GCA_049516935.1 Thermoguttaceae bacterium | reverse complement strand
GCGATAACGGGCAAACATGGGAACAACCGGTCAAATCGCAATCGCTCGTGACGGGAATGGGCAAAGTCTGGGGGCAGCGCCTGCGCGACGACCGTTACGTGCTGGTCTATGATCCGCACGAGAAAATTCGTTTTCCGCTGGTTTTGTTGACGAGCAAAGACGGCGTCACGTTCAGCGGTCCCCCGCGCGTGGTTCACGGCGAGTTGCCGACTACGCATTACCCGGGCAAGAACAAAAGTCCCGGCGCGAGTTACGTCCGCGGCCTGTCGATGTGGTCGGACGATGGTTCGCGCGGCCAAGACGCAATCTGGCTTCTGTACAGCGTGAACAAGGAGGAAATCTGGCTGAGCCGAGTGCCGCTTTCGATTTTTTCGGGGGAATAAAGGCACAAAATCTTGCTATAAACCGAGCAATACGCTACATTGCCGATAATGGCGCTGCGTTTTCGTATGCAAATCACGTTCAGTATCCGGGGGGACGACCATGTGCCGGCGACTTTTTTTATTGCTCTTACTCTGTCCGCTCTTGTTGGGGTGTAAAAAAGAATCGCCGGAAAAAGATGAGCAAGGCGGGGAATTTCCGCTAAAAGAAGTCTCATTGTCCGAGGCCTTGCAAATCTGCCCCGAATTAGGCTTCTACGGGCAGCGAGTGATCCTTGGATTTAAAAAGACCAATTTCCTTGAAGACTCGACCACGCCGAAAAAGGTGGTCAAAAAGTATCCCACGCTCAAGGGCACTAAGCCGCTCTACGGATCGGTAAAATTCGATGGTGATTATCTAAAACCTGAAATCGGAAATGAATATCATTTCGTCATCGATGCCACCGGAGAGGCCGGTTATGATCGGCTTTATTTCGATGCGAACCGCGATCTGGACCTTACCAATGATCCTCCGGTAGGGCTTAGCAAAGAACCTTGGCCAAGTGACTTTTGGCCTCGATCAAAAGGAAAAGATCGAGTATTTGCAGAAATCAATGTGCCAATGGATTTCGGGCCCGGCTATGGAGTTCGCCAGGTGAAGATATTGCCATTTATGTTGCGATTCTCGGATGATCTGGACATGAAAGCGGGTGTATCGCTTCTTTTTGTAAATCTATCATTCCATGCCGGAGAAATAAAAATCGGAGATAAGCATTTCCAAGCCATGCTTGCACAGGCAGATTCAATAACCGGCAATTTTGATCGCGCTCATACAAATCTTTATTTGATGATCCCCGGAAAAACAGATCTATTTGAATACTGGTCGGGTTCGGATAATTTATGCACTTACCGTTATGTCGGCGGCAAGTATTACACAATTAATACAAATCCCACTGGCGATAAACTTTTTGTAAAGCCATTCGCGGGCGATCTCGGCGCGATCAAACTCAGGCCGGGAAGTCGAGGCATCAAGGAAATGAGCATTGCTGGTTCTCTTTATTCTCCCGAGCATGCGATGGCAATTGGGCCAATCAAAGATGTGAATCCCGAACCGGTCTCCGAGTGGCAGGCGCCGGTCGGCGATTATACCTTCGATTTAACGCGCATCGAATACGGCCCGCTCCATATGAGTATTAGTGATAACTACCACTCGGACGGCAAACGCCGAGACCCGACACGGCAACGGCATTTCTCAATTAAAATTCGCAAAGACAAACCGTTTGTGTTGGATTTCTCGAACCAGCCGGAAGTAATGTTCGCCGGTCCCGCCAAAGACTCCGTGTTTAAACCCGGTGACGAGGTCCAGGTATACGCCGTGCTCGTTGATCCAGCCTTGGATATCATGATTCGTCGTCTTGACGATACCCGGCAGAAAGTTAAAGAAGAAATCGAACTGGGTAACGGAAAAAAGGAAATGCGGGAGAAAAATAAATCCCTCGATCCCATGGTGACTATCACTGATTCCAGTGGAAAAACCGTGGCCGAAGGCCCCATGCCATTTGGCTGAGACGGCACGTGCGGGTACTCGTGGCGAGTGCCGGAAGACATCGATCTGAAAGGTAAGAGCGAAACCTTCACCATCACAGTGCGTTACGACACGCTGGAACTCTACGGCAAAGTCGAGGGATCACGCACTTTTACGATTTCAAGAGAATAAACATCGTAGGGTGCATGAAATGCACCTGTTTAATCGTGACGAAAAAGAAGGTGCGTTCCACGCACAATACCGCTCATGATAACAGCAATACTGGAATAAAATGTTGTCAAAAACCGCGCAATGCATTACATTATTAATAATGGCGCCGCGTTTTGGAAACAAAATGACTTTCAGTAACCGGGGGACGGCCATGTTCCGGCGACTTATAGTGTTGATTGGGTTCTGTCCGATTCTGCTTGGTTGTTCCAAAGAATTGCCCCAATTACCCCTTGTAGTCGATAAAGACGACGGATTCCGGCTGAAGGAAATCTCGCTGACTGAGGCGATCGAGCGCCAGCCGGGATTGGAGAACTGCGGAGGCTTTTCAGAGGATTTGGTAGATAATCCCAAGTACCTTGATGGTGCCGCCAAGGTTAAATATCCGCGATTTAAAGGATCTCGGCCGCTGTACGCATTTGCCGGGTTTAACCGCGACCTTTTGCCGTCCGACAGAGATATCAAATTCTTCTTCGCCCTCGACGCATCAGGCGGGGGCGACAGTAACGATACGCTTTATTTCGATGTAAACCACGATTTGGATCTGACCAATGATCCGCCGCTGCATCCCAGCAAAAAAGCTTGGCCTGCGGGATTGAAACCCTGGCTGTCGTCAGATGACCGCCTGATGTTCGAGGAAGTCTCGGTTCCCATCGATTTCGGTCCCGGCTACGGCGTGCAGCCTATCAAGTTTCTTCCGATATATATCAAGAATGCCTCAGTGCATTTTGTTCCATTATCGTTCTATGCGGGGCGAATCAAGATCGGGGATCATCCGTTCGACGCCATTCTTGCACGGGAAATGATCGGCACGTTAGGCAGGCTTAACGGGCATGTCTTTCGGCTCTTCACTATGGAGCCCGGGGAAAAAGGAATGTGCGAAAATTGGCATCCAGGGGACGAGTTGGATGCCTTTCGTTTCGTCGATGGAAAGTATTATACCACAAGCGCCACGCCGGTGGGCGATAAATTGTTCGTCAAGCCGTACACGGGCGAACTGGGCACGCTCAGGATCGGCCCGGGACCTAGGGACATAAAAAACTTTTCCGCCGAGGGATCCTTAACGTCGCTGGCATCCGCCGTGCAAGTAGGCAAACCCGCAGGGGGGAAATCAGGAGAACTTCAAGCCGTTTCAGAGTGGCAGGTCCCGGTGGGCGACTATGCCGTCTATTTTTTAACAATTCATTATGACACGTTTACTATAGACCTCCGTAGTAATTCTCATTCGGACGGCATGTTGTGGAATCGGCGCGGCCGGCCGCGTCTGTTTCCCGTTCAGATCCGCAAGGATAAACCGTTCGTGTTGGAACTGGCAAACAAACCGGAATTCTACTTCACAGGCCTGGACGAGGAGGAGGCTTATAAACCAGGCGAAGCAGTCTTTTTCCGTGCAGTGCTCATCGAGCCGGTCTTGGATATCTTGTTCCGCGGACTGGAAGATTCTCGCAAAAAAATAAACGATCCCATGGTTACCATCACCGATTCCAGCGGAAAGGCCGTATCTGAAGGCACTATGCCCTTTTGCTGACAGAATGACGGTGTGCGCGAGTACTCGTGGCGAGTACCGAAAAACATCAAACTCACAGGCAAGAGCGAGACCTTTACCATTACAGTCCTGTATGACACACGGGATCTGTACGGCAAAGTGGAAGGTTCGCGCACGGTTAAAATTACTAGAGATTAGAGAATGTAGGGTGCATGAAATGCACCTATTTCATTGGGGAAAACGAAGGTGCGTTTCACGCACCCTACTGACTATTTCAAGGGAATAACGATTGGGAGTTGAACATGGATTGCCTGAAAGAAAAGAATCTTAAAGATTGCACCTGCACGTATAGTTGTTCCAAGCGCGGTCTGTGCTGCGAGTGCGTGCGATATCATCGCGAGGCAGGCGAGATACCGGGTTGCTTCTTTCCCAAGGACGGCGAAAAAACCTACGACCGCGGCATCAGTAATTTCATAAAGTTTTCCAAGCGGTAGGGGCGGCCTTTTCGTTCTTGACATGAGTGCGCGGGCAGGTGAAAACAAAAAACCCCCGGTGTGTTCACCGGGGGCTAAATAGCGCTCATGTGCCCGTCGTACCGGTAGTTGCCGCATTATGGGCCGACTGCTCGGCTTGCGCCGCCTGCTGCACCACGACTTGGATGCTTGATCCGCGAACGGATGCCAACGAGGCTATGCCCCAACCGCAGCCTTTCATGGGATTGTGCCAGAGGATCTGGCCGGTCAGCGGATCAAGACAGTAAATATATCCGTTGGTCGAGGCGATCAAACGGTCTCCGTCCAGGAGGAACGTGACATTTCCGCTTTTCATCTGGTTGTTGGTCCAGACGATTTCGCCCGTATCGCGATCCAGGGCCATTGCCTTGCCGTTAAAACCGACGAATATCAGTTGATCGATTATCATGTGAGTCTTCCTTTAATGCTGGACCGTCACCCCATAATATCACCAGGAGAAACCGCTGTCACTCGGCGTGCAAACACTCCACGATTGTCATCTGTAATGTACATGGACAAGATTTTCGTTCTTGACCCTTCATACCCGGGCAGAGTAAATTGCCAAATTGAGGTAGAATGCGCCATTGTCGTAGACCTTAATGTTAAATTGGGTAATTTGCACCTGCCTGTATAATTATAAATGGGTATTCTGGAATTCTTGTTGAACTCGCTATATTTTCATTTAGCCTGCCGTACATACACGGCGGCAACAAAGCGAAGAACTGTTGGGGCGGCGATATAACTGCCGCCAACAGAGTTTTTGCCGGAAATCTACCCCCGGTGTGTTCACCGGGGGCTAAATAAAGAAACCTGGTATTTTCACCCGGGCTTCAATGTTGGGACGGCAGTTTAACTGCCGTCCCAACATGGTGGAATAAATAATTATGGAAGAAATTTTCTCACAAATCGGCGATGTATTGGGCGGGTTTTTCGGCGGAATAGGCCGGGGGATCGAACGTGCGATCACCAGTCTGTTCGGATCGTCCAACGCCCGGTACCTGAAAAAGCTTCAGCCCACGGTCGATGCCATCAATGCCTTGGAGCCCAAGTATCAGCAGATGACCGACGCCGAGTTGAGGGAGCAGACCTTCAAGTTCCGCAAGCGCCTGGCGGCCGGCGAAACGCTGGAAGACTTGTTGATCGAGGCCTTTGCCGTGTGCCGCGAGGCCGGGCGCCGCGTGCTGGGAATGCGGCACTTCGACGTGCAATTGATGGGCGGCATCGTATTGCATCGCGGCTGCATCGCCGAGATGGTCACCGGCGAGGGCAAAACCTTGGTCGCCACGCTGCCTGCTTATCTGAACGCGCTGGAGGGCAAGGGCGTGCACGTGGTCACGGTCAACGATTACCTCGCCCGCCGCGACATGGAATGGATGGGCCCGCTTTACATGTCCCTAGGGCTTACCGTGGGCACGATCCAAAGCAACATGGAAACCGACCAGCGGCAAAAGGCCTACGACTGCGACATCACCTACGGCACGAACAACGAGTTCGGCTTCGACTATCTCCGCGACAACATGCGCCCGGCGGCCAAGGGCGACAATCTGTTCGCAAAACATTTGCAGCAATCGCAGGGCCCGCTGCACTACGCGATCATCGACGAGGTGGACAACATCCTGGTCGACGAAGCCCGCACGCCGCTTATCATTTCCGGCCCGGCCTTCGACGACGTACGCCGCTACGCCATGGCCGACCGCATCGCCCGGCAGTTGAAAAAAGACGCGCACTTCGAGGTCAAGGAAAAGGAGCACACCGCGAATTTGACCGACGAAGGCGTGCGCGCAGCCGAGCAACTGGCGGGCGTGGAAAGCTTTTATACGGCCGGTCACATGGAATGGCCGCATTTGATCGACAACGCCCTAAAGGCCCATCATCTTTACAAACGCGACGTGAATTACGTGGTCAACGGCGAAGAGGTGGTCATCGTCGACGAGTTCACCGGCCGCTTGATGCCGGGGCGCAACTGGAGCGACGGCCTGCACCAGGCGGTCGAGGCCAAGGAGGGCGTGCGCATCAAGGAGGAAAACCAGACCCTGGCCACGATCACCCTGCAAAACTTTTTCAAACTCTACGACAAGATTTGTGGCATGACCGGCACGGCCATGACCGAGGCCGCCGAGTTCTGGAAAATTTACAAACTCGACGTGATCGCCGTGCCCACCAACCAGCCGCTCAAGCGAATCAACAATGCCGACGTGATCTTCCGCACCGAGCGGGAAAAATACACCGCCATCGTCGATGAAATCGAGCAGATGAACAAATGGGACGTGGTCACCTCGCTTAAAGGCGAGGCCTGGCCGGGCCGCATTATCCGCGAAACCGAGAGTGCGATCGAGTTCGAGCCAAAAGGATTCAAAAACGACGTTCAAACCATAACCCGCGACAAAATCAGGGCCATCCAGCGGCGCGGGCGGCCGATGCTGGTAGGCACGGTCTCCATCGAACGCAGCGAATTGATTTCGCACATGCTGGAAAAACGCGGCATCACCCACCAGGTCTTAAACGCCAAGCACCACCAGCGCGAGGCTGAGATCGTGGCCCAGGCCGGGCGAAAAAATGCGGTGACCATCGCCACCAACATGGCTGGGCGCGGCACGGACATCATCCTCGGCGGCAATCCTGACGCCATGGCCTGGGCCTTGCTGCAAGAAAAATATCCCACCCGCCTGGAAGTGCCGCAAAACGAGTGGGACGCCCTGGTCAACGAGATCGAGCAGCGCGAGCAGACCAAGGCCGAGGGCCGCGACGTGGCGGCCATGGGCGGCCTGCACATCATCGGCTCCGAACGCCACGAAGCCCGGCGCATCGATCTGCAACTCCGCGGCCGGGCAGGCCGGCAAGGCGATCCGGGCTCAAGCCGCTTCTACCTCTCGCTGGAAGACGACCTGATGCGGATCTTCGCCGGCGAGTGGGTGAAAAACATTCTCACCCGCCTGGGCATGAAGGAAGGCGAAGCCATCGAAAGCCACATGGTCTCGCGGCGCATCGAAGGCGCGCAAAAAAAGGTCGAGGAGCGAAACTTCGATATCCGCAAAAATCTGCTCGAAGACGACTCGGTCATGGACGAGCAGCGCAAACGCGTTTACGGATACCGGCAGAGCATCCTTGACGGCGCCAACTGCAAGCAACTTATCCTGGACATGATCCGCCAGCAAGTCGATCATTATCTCGACGAATTTCTGGCCAAGGACTACGGGGCCGCGACCTTCGCCGAGTGGGCCGGCAAACAGTTGGCCATGGAGTTCGACGCCCGCGATTTCCGCGGCATGGACTTCAACTCGGCCCAGCAATTCGCCTTAGACGAGGCCCAGCGCATGGTCGAAGGCCAGGTGCTCGACTTGATCGAGGAAAACCTGCCCCAAGAGGAAGACCCCGCCGAGTGGAGCTGGGAGGCCCTGACCAAGGCCGCCAACGTCCGCTGGAAGCTGAGCCTCAGGGACCGCGATTTGCGCCAACTGGGGCGCGATCAGGCGAGCGAGGATCTGATCAAGCGGGCCCGGGCCGCGGTGCAAAAAATCGACCTTGACGACGGCCGGCGGTTCCTCGATCCCGATTTTGGAATTCGCGCCGCCTGCGCTTGGGTGCGGCACAAGTTCGGCATCGAATTGGCGCCCGACGCCGCCGGCGCCATGGAACCCCCGGCCTTCAAGGATCTTGTCCGGCAAAAAGCCGAAGCGGTTTACGAGGAACGAGAACTCGAATATCCGGTGATGGCCGCCCTAGCCCATTTCACCACCCGCGACGCCGGAGGACACAAACATTACGACCGCGAACAACTCGTCGATTGGGCCCGCAAACGCTTCGAAGTCGACCTGGACCTGGAGGATCTGAAAAACAAGCAGCGCGACGAAATCCGCGCCATGCTCATCGAGCACAGCCGCCGCTACATAGCCGGATATGCCCCGGCCTTGGAGGAAGCCTTGGCCTGGGAAGCCAACGTTTTTCCCATCCGCATGCCCTCCGATAAAGTGCCGCACGCCGCCGAGGAAAACGGCGAGTTGAAAAAACTCTCCGTCTGGCTGGCCGAGAAATACCGCTATGAACTTGCGCCGGAAAAGATGTTCCGCCTCAGCCCCGAGCAGCTCCAGCGGCACCTGGCCATGGCAGTGGAGGAAAAATACCGCCCGGAAATGCGGCGCATGGAACGCTCCTTGGTCCTGCAATTGCTCGACACCGCCTGGAAAGATCACCTCCTGGCCATGGATCACCTGCACAGCAGCGTCGGCCTGCGCGGTTACGCCCAGATCGATCCCAAGGTGGAATACAAGCGCGAAGGCATGAAGATTTTCGAGCAGATGTGGACCTCCGTTGGCGAACGGGTGACCGACCTGGTCTTCAAGATGGAACAACTCGACGAGGGCTTCGTCGGTTCGACCTGGGCGCAGGCCGAAGCGGTTCACGAAGACGCCTCGTCGGCCGGCGAGATCGCCTCGCAGCAGCAGGCCGCCATCGAAGGCACCGAAACGGACCACAAACCCCAGCCCATCCGCAACCGCCAAAAGCGCGTGGGCCGCAACGACCCCTGTCCCTGCGGCAGCGGCAAAAAATTCAAAAACTGCTGCATGAAAAAAGGATGAAGGGTGAAGGATGAAGTTTAGCCGCGACCCGAAGGGGAGCGAGCGGAAAACAATGATGAGAGCGAAAACCGTATATATTTTTTATGTCCAATATTTTATCTTTCTTCATTACAACTGACAAAATGGCCCATACCCTGAGTATTACTGATTATTTCTCTATGTGTAGAGATGTTCTTGTAGCACTATCTGCTCTAATCACAGCGGTTATAGCTTGTTATAGCTTGAATAAATGGAGAAAGGAATTAAAAGGCAAGTCAGAATATGAAATAGCAAGGCAAGTTTTGAAGTCTGTATATAGAGTTCGAGAAGCCTTTATAATATCTCGAAGTCCGAACATTTCATACAGCAAGCAAGATAATAATGAAAATCCCTACTACATAACGATACTGTAGTGAAACACCTTGAAGATGCTTTTGCATCTCTTGAAGAACAAATTTCAATTGCACAGGTTGAATGGGGGACCGAATACAAAGATAAAATCAATACTTTTCGTGACTGTAAACAGATTCTTCGCATAAATCATAGGATATTTGAAGAAAGTACGAAGGGTTCCAATAAATCTCAAATCACAGATGATGTGAAATCAGTCATAAATTACTCTTTTTCAAACCCCGATGAATTTGCATCAAAGATTAACGCGGCTATCGCTGAGTTTGAAAAAGTCTTAAGACCTCACATAAGAAAGTAAATGCTGATGCGTCATCCCAAATATTCCATTCAAATTAATGTAGGAATTATATTAATATGGAACCAGACTCACCTATCCAACGTGTTCGTAAAGCCCGCATGGCAATATCCGCCCATTGCGATCACGATCCAAAAAAGCTAATTGAATATTACATGAACCTTCAAGAACGACATAAAGATTGGCTTGTTTTCGAACCTAAAACTCCTGCCACAGATGTTTTGTCTGAACCATCGGAAAAGAACGACGCCTAAATATATTGTTATGCTATAGCGTAACCCCACTTGGCTTCTGCAAATAGGGATCATCTTATGTCAAATACGGAAATACAAACCGAATTGCTAAAACGAATTAATCAATTGTCGGAAGAAGAACAGCGTCAAGTTTTAAAATTTGCCAATAATCTTCCCCCTTCTGATCAAAGAGGGCATGCAGCACATTTTTTGGATTTGGTAGGTACGCTCGATCACGAATCCGCTAAAGAGATGCTTCAGGCCATCGAAGAAGATTGCGAACGAATAGATACAAATGAATGGTGAATTTCTTTTAGATACCAATGCTGTTATTGCCCTGCTAGACGGTGATATGGCTCTGCGCGAATTAGTGGCCGATTCGCCAAGACTCCTCTTGTCAATCATTGTCCTTGGTGAATTGTATCACGGTGCTCAAAATTCCAGGCTTCAGGATGATAATCTTGCTAGAATTGAACTTTTAATTTTAACCAGTACTTTGATTTACTGTGATCAAGGCACTGCGTGGGAATATGGAATAATTAAGAAATATTTAAGATCGAAAGGATGGCCCTTGCCTGAAAATGATATCTGGTTGGCTGCTCTTGCTAGACAGCACGGCCTGGTTTTAATGACGCGAGATAAACACTTTCAGGAAATCGAGCGATTGAATGTATCATCGTGGTAAATGCTAGAGATTATTTCCGGGAAAGGATTCCCTTGTGCCTTATCTGCTGAATGTTTTATACCTGCTTTTGATTATTTTTAGCCTGCCGTGGCTTTTATGGCAGGCGATGCGCAAGGGAAAATATCGCCAAGGGTACGCCGCTAAATTCTTGGGATTGGTTCCGCAAAGGACATCGGATAAAAAGTGCCTTTGGCTGCATGCCGTCAGCGTGGGCGAAGTAAATCTGTTGTTGCCGCTGGTTCGGCTAATTGAACGAGAGCGGCCCGACTGGGAGTGCGTTATTTCCACGACAACCGCCACAGGCATGGAGCTTGCCCGAAAAAAATTTT
>JBEKSO010000107.1:0-10717 GCA_049516935.1 Thermoguttaceae bacterium | reverse complement strand
GTTCCAGTTTTTGCGATTCCATGAAGCGTTTGACTTCGGCGGCCGCGGTTTCGGTGAGGATGATTGGCATTGTAAAAACTCCGGAAGTAGACTTGTGATGGTCAATATATGTATTTTAACCGGAAATTAGGGGAAAGCAAAGGGATGGGGATAAGGGGGCAGTGGACGGTGGACAGTGGACAGTGAAAACGGCGTAGATGTAAGTTGAATTTACACGATTGCAATTGTCGTTGCGCGCATGTGCAATTGCTATGATGGAAATGAGTTGGCGGAAGAAGGGAATGGAGTGATGTAGTGCAATTTTGTAGGATATCTGCTAACCCATCGCTACAGTACTGCTGGACAAGCCAGCAGTGGCACCCGTGCGTTTGTGCTTTTAGGTGGCGGGAGGATCGGTGGTCATCGTTCGATTTTCAGGTTTGGCAACGCTTTTTGAAGATCTCGGATTGCAGCGTAAGTAATTATGGTTTGACGAATGCCTAAAGTTGTAAGTTGACCGAAATCCTTGAGATTCTCCAGCCCGGCATCAGTAATTTTAGTACCATTAAGGAACAATGTTTGCAAGTGGGATATCTTCTTTAGAGTTTTTAATCCATTATCCGTAATTGCCGTTTTGTCGAGGCGTAACAATTGAAGTTGGGACAAATCTTGGAGGTATTTCAGGCCATCATCGGTGATGGCGTTATTTTGCAGGTATAGTTCTTCGAGTTGGGGCAGTTCTTTTAAGTGTTTCAGCCCTGAGCTAGAAATTTCAGCATCAGCAAGGCAGAGGCTTTTAAGTTGGGTGAAAAATCTTAGGTCTTCCAACCCATCATCGTTGATTCTAGATCCCTCAATCCATAGCATTTTAAGATGAGAGAATTCTGCGATACTTTTCAAATCAGCTTTGGGATAATCTCTTATTTTAACTAAATACACATTAGCAAAAAAATCATTTCCAAGTATTTTGTATAAGCCCGAGTGGCTAATCGCTTGTGGATAAAACCTCCCATAATTGTCATACTTATCATTGTCATAAAAGATTTCACCGCTATGTTTCCTTATCGCATCCACCGCTTTCCTTTGCCTTTTCGCCTGTTGCATCTTCACGGCAAGCCAACTGCAAGCAACGGCAAAAAGTGTCACAAAAATCAGCAGCGTCCGCAGGCTGTATTGATACCAGCGGCGTTTGGGCTTGGGGGAAGCGGATTGGCTGGTTGTTGAGTTATTACCGGTATCCATAATTCACCATTATGGTGCTTTCTTGTCAGCGTTGAGCTCCCGGGGTTCTGAGAATATCATATATGATTATGTTTTTATTTACTATATTCATGCTAAAGCAAACGGTTTGATAGGCGCGAAATCGCAAGCGGTTTTAGCGGTGATCTCGATAGTTGCAATATGGCCGCCGGGAGCATATATTATAACGTATTGGCACATCCAGATATGAAATTAATTTTTTTTAGAAGGCAATTCGGACCTCACCCTAGCCGTCTCCCAAAGAGAGAGGGGACTTTTGGAAGTCAGACCAGCCACTTTTTTTCACATGAGGAAGACAACTTATGATAATTGACATCCAGCGAGCGATTGTCGTGGTATTATGCCTGGGAGCACAAAGCGTTTTTGGCGCGGAAATGCCGCAGAACACAGCAATGGGCATGCCGGCGGCGAGCGACGGCGTTGCCGGGCCTGTAACCGTAACTGAGGAGGGCAACAACTATACCCTGGCCAACGGAATCGTGACGGCGCGTGTGAGCAAGCGCTCGGGAGACCTGGTTTCGCTGCGATACAAAGACATTGAGACCCTCAGCGGCGGGTCGGGGCACGTCTACGGATACTGGTCGCATGACGCCGCAGGCAAAGAAGTGGTAGACACAATCACTATCGACCCAAAGGACAATGGCGGCCAGCGGGGCGAGGTCTCGGTAAAGGGGATTTCCAACGGCACGGCCATGGGCCGGGGTCCGGGCGGCAGCACGGTGTGCGACATCGAGATTCGCTACAGCCTGGGGCGCGGCGATTCGGGCGTGTACACCTACTCGATCTTCGACCACAAGGCCGAGTACCCCGGAACCCAGATCGGCGAAGCCCGCTTTGCCGCCAAGCTCAACGATGAGGTGTTCGACTGGATGACGATTGACGCCAACCGCAACAAGCTTATGCCACGGCCCGAAGATTGGGACCAAGGCACGCAGTTGAACATGAAGGAAGTCCGCCGCATGAACACGGGCGTTTACGCCGGGCAGGTGGAACACAAGTACGATTATTCGGCCGTGCAGTTCGACATTCCGGCCTTCGGCTGGTCGAGCACGAAAAACCATATCGGCTTTTGGTTCATCAACCCGACGATTGAATACTTAAGCGGCGGGGCCACCAAGGTGGAACTTACCGGCCACCTCGACAACAACGCGGGCGGGGCCCCAACTTTGCTGAATTACTGGCGCGGCAGCCACTACGGCGGCACCCGCTGCGAAATCGGCCAAGGCGAGGCGTGGTCCAAAACCATCGGCCCGTTTCTGATCTACTGCAACTCGGCCGCAACACCTTACGAAATGTGGCAAGACGCGCTGGCCCGGGCCAAGAAGGAAGCCGGCCAGTGGCCTTACGATTGGGTTGCAGGGGTAGATTACCCGCACAAGAACGAGCGCGGCAGCGTTTCCGGCCGGATGGTGCTCAGCGACCCCCAGGCCCCCAATGCCAAGATGAGCAATCTGCTGGTCGGGCTTGCGCACCCGGACTACACGCCGCCGCCACGCGGCGGCAGAGGCGGTTTCGGCGGAGGTGGATTTGGCGGAGGCAGATTCGGCGGAGGAGGGCCTGTGGATTGGCAACGCGATGCCAAGTATTACGAGTTTTGGGTCCGCGGCGACGATCAAGGCCGATTCACGATTCCCAACGTCCGCCCGGGCGTTTACACGTTGCATGCCATTGCCGACGGCGTGCTGGGCGAGTATGCCAAGACGGACATTGCGGTCGAAGCGGGCAAGCCGCTCGATCTTGGCGGCATCGAGTGGAAACCCGTGCGCTATGGCAAGCAGCTTTGGGACATCGGTATTCCCGATCGCACCGCGGCCGAGTTTCTGCATGGCGACCACTACTGGCAATGGGGCCTGTACAACGAATATCCCAAGGACTTCCCCGACGACGTGAACTTCATCATCGGCAAGAGCGACTATCACAAGGACTGGAACTACTGCCAGTGTCCGCGTGCCGACCGGCCCGACGGCACGACATGGTCGGTTACATTCGACCTGGCCGAAGCCCCGCATGGCAAAGCGACGCTCCGCCTTGCCTTGGCCGGCGCCAGCGCCTGGAGCATCGCGGCGACCGTCAACGACCAGCCCGCCGGCGAGACGGATCCGATGCAATATACGGCCACGATCAATAGGGATGGAATTCGCGGCTATTGGACCGAGCGAGACATAACCTTCGACGCCGCACTGATGAAGGCGGGCAAAAACGTGCTCAAACTCACCATACCGGCAGGCCGCCCGATGAACGGAGTGGAGTATGATTACCTCCGCCTGGAACTCGACGAGTCGAAATGAAATCATCCGTCGGGTTAAAGCTTGAGTGGTGAACGTCGGTTGCGAGTGAATTTAAAATTCAAGAATGTGGAGTAGGGATTATTTGATTTATTGGTCCTAGCCCGGCATGGATCATTAAGTTGTGGGGCAGATTGCTAATCTGCCCAAAAAAGGCAGGTTGGCAACCTGCCCCACGGATCTTTACCCAGGCAAAGGTCAATAGGAAATGAAGGAGCCATGCATGAATGAGCGAACTTTCAATCGCCGCGATGCTTTGCGTGTTGGCGCCGGGCTTGCAACGGCGACGATTCTGGGATCCGCATTTTTCCCCCCAACGATAAAGGCTCAGAATACCGGGCAAAAGGTGCGAATCTTCGACGCTCGCGATTACGGCGTAGTGGGTGACGGAAACACCCTCGATACGGCCGCCATCCAGCGGGCGATCGACGAGGCGGCGGCCGTAGGCGGCGGCGCGCAGGTTTTGATCCGCGGCGGTCATCGCTACCTTGTCGGCACGCTCGAGTTGAAAGGCGGCATCGATTTCCACCTCGCCGATGACGCGGAGTTGGTCGTAAGCACCAATCAGGCCGATTATAAAAGTCCCGGAGTGATTACCGCTCAAAATGCCCGGGGCCTGAAAATATCGGGAACCGGCAAGATTAACGGCCGGGCAAAGGAGTTCATGAAGCGCTATGACAAAGAAAACGAGTGGTGGCTGCCGGCCGACTTCCGGCCGAAGATGTTCGTTTTGACCGCATGCAACGACCTTGAGATTCGCGATATCACTTTCGGCGATGCGCCCGAGTGGGGGCTGCACATGATCGGTTGCCAGGGCGTGCTGGTCGATAACCTGAAGATACGCAACCTGCTGGACGTGCCGAACTGCGACGGCATCGATCCGGACCACTGCCGGGACGTCGAAATCCGCAACTGCAATATCGTTTGCGGCGACGATGCGATCGTGGTTAAGACCACGCGGCAGACTACGGACTACGGGCCATCGGCGAATATCCGCGTCGCGGACTGCGTGATCGAGACCCAGGACGCCGGAGTGAAGATCGGCACGGAAACCACCAGCGACATCCATGACATCGTTTTCGAGCGCTGCCAAATCCACTCGAGTTCGCGTGGCATCTGCATCCAACTCCGCGACGAAGCCGACGTATACAACATCGATTTCCGCGACATCACGTTCGTTTCGCGTTATCACAGCGATCCGTGGTGGGGCCGCGGCGAGGCCATCTCGCTTACGGCCATCCCCCGCGGCACGGATGCAAAAGTCGGGAGCATCCGCGACGTGCGTATCCAGAACGTCAGCGGGCGGGCCGAGAACAGCGTGCGCCTCTGCGGCGTCGCCGAGAGCCGCATTAAAAATGTCAGGCTCGAAAACGTGGCCGTGACGCTCGACCGGTGGACGTCTTACCCGGGCGGACTGTTCGACAACCGGCCGACAAAGGTTTTCGCCGATATCGAGCCCCACGGCACCCCGGGCTTTTTCATCCGCCACGCCGACAACGTGGTCCTGAAAAAATGCAGCGTAGCCTGGGGCAACAATCGGCCGGACTACTTCACCCACGCCTTCGAGGCCCGGAACGTGACAAAGCTGGGCATTACGCAATTCACGGGCGAGGCGGCGCACACGGATCGCGACGAGGCGATCTTGATTGACTGACGGACGACCCGACCAGGAGCCCGGTGAACCGGGCTGACAAACTAGCGGCGATGCAAACCCAACCCGGCGTAAACGCCAGGTCTAATACCGCCTGTGGCGGGCAACGCCCATGAATGGGCGTTAATATTAACCTTATGATTGGAGATGCGCAGATGTACTTTTACCGCGGATTCATCGTTATAATTGTTGCATTCGTATGTCTTCCTGCCCTGGCCCTTGATCGGCCGGATGTTACTTTCAAGATCTTTCAGTTTCCCGCCGACAAGATTCCGCGGATCGACGGCAACGCCGACGACTGGGCCATCGTGCCGCAAGAATATGTCATCGGTTCCGACCAGCTTGTGGACGACTCGGGCAAGCACGCCAAGATGGATCCGAAGAACCTGGACGTGCGTGTGCGCGTGGGATGGGTCAAGGGCCTTAATCGGCTGTATTTTCTGTACGAGGCTTACGACGACTATTGGGATTTTTCCCGGCCCGACTTGCACAACGACACATTCGAGGTGGCCGTGGACGGCGACGCTTCGGGCGGGCCTTTCATCGACCATGGGCATCCCAAAGTTTGGACGCCCGAGGCGGTGGGGCCGGAAATGTCTGTATTTGACAAGCGATTGGACCCGGCCGAAGACCACTGGTCGTTCCACGGTGTGCACGCGCAGAACTACCACATTTTTACGCCGGCTTTGGACAAAGACTGGTGCATGGCCTGGAGTTCGGCGACCTGGATCAAGGAACTGCCCTATGCCAACGGGGCTTGCTCGTACGATTTCAAGCCGGGCGAGTCGGGAAAACTGGTTCTGGAATTCTGGATCACGCCCTTCGACTACGCCGGGCCGGAAGGGCCACAACGGGCAGTGGAATCGGTGCTATCGGAAAACAAAATAATCGGCATGTCCTGGGCAGTCATCGATTACGACGACGTGAATAACAAGGATAATAACGGGTTTTGGAATCTTTCGCGCAAGCATACGATGTACGGGAATGCATCGGAGTTGTGCGCATTTCGGCTCATGCCGCTAGAGCCGCGATTCCGCAAGCCGATCGAGGCCCAATGGTCGTTCAAAGTCGTCGATGTGGACCGCCGCCTGGTCGCCTTCAAGGATTTGTCTTACGGGAAGATCACCTCCTGGAAATGGGATTTTGGCGACGGCGAAACCTCCACCGAACAAAACCCGATCCATCAGTATAAACAAAACGGAAACGGAAATATCGTCGTGGTGCTCGATGTGGAAGGCCCGGACGGCAAGTCAAGGCGTTCAAAAGTCTGGGACGTGCAATTGAAGTGAGTATGAAGTTTTCGCCTGGCAAAATTACACAACAATCAATATAAGAATTTAATCCTTGAACGATCCTTCTAAAAAAATCAAAAATGTGGAAGATGTTTTTTCATGTACCTATGGAAGATAAACCAAAAAAACGCCGAGACCGATACGATATTCCAGGTAATGTCGAGGCTCAATACATCGATGCCGATCATACTGTACTCATTAACAAAAAAGGAATCACAAATCTTCATATCCTGCAAGTGGCCGAAGAGGAAGCCCTGGCCCGGGCGTATGAAACACTCTTGGGCGAGGTGCGAATCAATACTCCATTGACGCGTGAACTGTTATGTCATATCCATCTTCGCATTTTCGCAGACCTTTACGAATGGGCAGGCCGTTGGCGAACAGTATGGATCAGCAAAACTGATATTACGTGGCCAGCCCCTGATTTTCTAGAACGAAATATGGAGGACTTCGAGCGTAATGTTTTACACAAGTATCCGGCCGGCTCATTGGAGGATGACGATTCCTTTTGTGCTGCTGTTGGTGAAATTCAAGGAGAGTTCCTTGTAATCCATCCATTTCGAGAAGGCAATGCAAGAACCATAAAGGTGCTGACTAATTTACTCGCAACTCAAACAGGGCGTCCCTTTCTGGTTTACGACTCGACTGAGGAGGGCCAAGAGAAATACATCGAAGCCGCAAGAGCCGCTTTCAAAAAAAGATATGCCCCCATGACCGAGATTATTTCTCAGGCGTTGGCACGTGCGCGGCAAGATTCCTAAGATGCAGACGGATACGTTCGCGCGTTTCCTCTTGGAACGGGGGCAACCCCTCTATCACGCTGTCTGTTTCCGTGACGGTTAAAATATGTTCGATCCGCTCGGCCTCATCTCGAAGCCAGGGTGAAACATCTTTCAAAACCGGTCCTTTTCCGAAATCCGTCATATTCTAATTATACCACATTCTCAGTTCTCAATCAATGTAGAAACGCATTATTTGTTTTCCTAAAGTGCTGGCCGAATTTCAGGGACATCATAGATAATTATTGTTTTTTATCTATAATGGTTGTATATGGCGTCCCCAAAACTCTGGTGCTTGATGTCGAAGGCCCGGAGGGCAAGTCAAGGCGTTCAAAGGTCTGGGACGTTCAGTTGAAGTGAAGATAGGGATTCCATCGGAAAATGAATACCCGAGAAGAATTCAGCGTTTACGAAAGTCCGCTGCGATTCGATGAGAACCGCGTTCGCGCAGCCGCCGTTTATTGCAGCGACGGGCGGTTTGGCGAACAAGTCGACGATTTTCTGAACAACGCCCTGAAACTTCCGAGATATGACCGGCTGGCGGTGCCGGGCGGGGCTGCCTGCCTGGCCGGCCACCTGTTTGCCTACCGCGAAGAATGGGCCCTAGTCGAGCAAGTGAATTTCCTTATCAGGGCACATGCCCTTGAGCGTCTTGTATTGATCGCTCATCAAGACTGTGCGTTCTATGCCCAGCAGATGCGCGTATCAGCAGTGCCATTGGGAACGCGGCAGCGGGAAGACTTGCAGACCGCTGCCCAGCGAATCCGCTCGTTCGCCCCTGGTCTGTTGGTGGAGGTGTTTTTTGCCAGGAAGCGCTCGGATGGCACAATTCGATTTGAATCCTTGGCGCAGTGGTTATTGAACGAAGCAAGTCAATCAACAAGACCCGACCGCTGACCATCCACACAGAGCGCCCGATTCCGTGTCGCGGCGTCTACTTGGGCGTTGGCGACTGAATTTCAGTGCCCTTGGGGACATCATACATAATTTTTATCTCTAATATTGATGCAACACGGCAAGCGGTTTAATACTCACGAATCGACACGTGAGCGGGGGAATTAGTGAAAATAGTGTGAATTATGCAGTGTTTTCATTATAGAACTATTCATATATGCCCTGAAATGAGATAATATAAATTCAGCGACGAGCACAATTTCTTTCGTGGGATATTTTACCATGTCCAAGCAGAAGAAATCTTCCCACAAGCGAGCGTTCCAGATTGAATCAGGAAGCCTTGTAAGGACAGGGGTGCCGCTTAGAGCATTATTGGGAGCGGCAATAATACTTGTTGCGGCTTTATTTTGTTACTTCCCTTCGTTAAGCGGGGGATTTCTGTGGGACGACGACAGGCTTTTGACTGAGAGTCGCATTATAAAGGCCTCCGACGGTCTGCATCGGATATGGTGCTCGACTGAAGCCGTGGATTTCTGGCCTGCCACAAACATCTTACTGTGGATCGAGTGGCGGCTGTGGGGAATGAATCCGGCCGGCTACCACGTGACGAACCTGATCACACACGTTGCCGCGGCATGGCTGATTTGGATCAATTTGCAGAAGTTATCGATCCCCGGTGCTTTTTTGGCGGCCCTGATATTTGCCGTCCACCCGGTGAATGTCGAGTCGGTGGCATGGATCACTCAGCAGGATAACACATTGGCGATGCTGTTTTTTCTGATTTCGATTCTGTGGTATCTCAAGGGAATGCGGCGTGCGGCCAGCAAGGTGGCGCCCGGTCGCCTAAAGGGCGCCGGTCGCGAAACCGCAAGCGGTATCATTCATCCCTCATCCTTCATCCCTCATCCTTCATCTTTTTACTGGTTGAGCCTGACGGGGTTCGCCTTGGCGATGTTAAGCAAGGGTTTGGCGGCCGTTTTGCCGGTTCTCTTGTTGGGGATCGTGTGGTGGCGGCGTAGAGTCACGCTATGGGACGCGGCTCGGACACTGCCGTTTTTCTTGGTTGCCGCGGCATTGGCGGGAGTGAATATATGGTTTCAAACCCATGGTTCCGGAGAAGTGTACAGGACGGCCGGTTTTGTCGAGCGTCTGCTGGGCGCCGGGGGAGTGATTTGGTTTTACCTTTACAAGGCGCTTTTGCCGTTTGACCTGGCTTACGTCTATCCGCAGTGGGAAATTCAAAGCGGCAGAGTGTTGTGGTGGCTGCCATTGCTGTCGGCGTTGGCGGTTACGGCCGTGTTGTGGCGGTACAAAGAAAAATGGAGCCGGCCTTTTTTATTTGCCTGGGGCTTTTTCTGCGTATCGCTCCTGCCGGTTATGGGTTTTACGGACGTGGAATACATGGAATGCTCGTTGGTGGCCAACCACTATCAATACATCGCCATGATTGGAGTAATTTCGCTGGCGGCGGCCGGATGGAGCGCATGGCGCCGACAAATGCAAGGGCCAGCCCGCTGGGTTGGCGGCGGCGCGGCGGGTGTGCTGGCGGGCACGCTCATTGTTTTGAGCTGGCAGCAAAGCAGGCTGTACAGCAATGCCATATTGCTTTATCAGGAGACGCTGAAAAATAATCCGCAATCGTATATAGTCCACAACAGCTTGGGCATTGCACTGAACGACGCCGGTCAGCGTGAAAAGGCTGTCGAGCAATTTAAACAGGCAATGGTCCTGAAGCCGGATTATCTTGAAGCCCGCAACAATTTGGGAGCGGTCTTAAACAACATGGGACGGACGCAGGATGCCATTAAAATCTTCAAGCAGGCTCTTTTGCTGAAGCCCGATTATCCCGATACCCTAAACAACCTGGGCACGGTTTTGAACGCTGCGGGCCGGCCGGATGAGGCAATAAAATATATCGAGCAAGCCTTGCGGCTGAAACCCGATTATCCGGAGGCTCTTTGCAGTATGGGCCTTGTATTGAGCAATTCCGGTCGGCCGCAAGAGGCGATCATTCTTTTTGAAAAGGCCCTGCGGTTGAAATCTAATTACCCTGAGGCTCATTACAATCTGGGCTTGGCGCTCGGCGACGTCGGCAGACGAAACGAGGCGATTGAGCATTTTCGTCAAGCGTTATTGCTTAAACCCGACTACGCCGACGTTTACAACAGCCTGGGCGTTTTGCTGGGTCAGGCCGGCCGGTCGCGGGAAGCCATCGAACATTTCCGGCAAGCCTTGCATTTCAATCCGAATATGTATGGGGCTGAAAACAATCTGGGCAACGCGCTGAGCGATGAAGGCAGCAGCGACGAGGCGATCGGACATTACGAGCAAGCTTTGCGACTGAAACCGGATTACCTACAGGCCCACATTAACCTGGCTGATACATTGGTGAAAGCAGGACAATTGCCAAAGGCTATCGAGCATTACGAGCAAGCACTGCGATTGAAACCGGACAGCGCCGAAGCATGTTTCAATTTGGCGTTGACATATGCCAGAACAAAGCGGCCCGGCGAGGCCGTTGCATCTGCCCAAAAGGCTTTAGAACTTGCCCGAAGCCAGGGACGAATGGAACTAGCC
>JBEKSO010000106.1:0-10733 GCA_049516935.1 Thermoguttaceae bacterium | reverse complement strand
AATATATATCGGTAATTTACGAAGTATGTAAAGCGGCGCGGTCAATAAAGCCGAAAACGGAATTTGCCGCCGGCAGTGGACAAACCACGCCCCGCTAAATGCCAAGGCCGTCATTATACCGCCGGCAGATAAAATCGCGGCAGGCCGCCACGACGCACCGGCAAGTCCGGCCGCCAGGCTCAGTATTATAGTCGCCGACCACAATACAGCCAACAAGGCAAGGGGCGGAATACTCAGATCCCAGGCCAGGCAAAACAAACGGAAATCCCGGCGCCAAAGCGAACTTGCCAGCAAGAGCGGCACTTTTGCGACTATGGTCCGCAGGTGGCCGTGTTCCCAGCGTCTGCGCTGGCTGACGAACGCCCGATCTTGCAGGGGCAAAGCGCTTGTAACTCGTGCCTCCGGGCAGAATAGCGGCCAATATCCGGCCAGGGCAAGATCAATACCCCATTGCATGTCTTCAACCAGATTATCGCCGACAAACGGCACCCTTTCCAAAAGCGGCCAAGGCATGGCCAGGCCGGTGCCCATCAAGCGGCAGGGCAGCCCGACTCTTAATAATCCCAACGGCCGGATCAGATTGGTGAATCGATTGGCCAGCATCGCCAAGATTTCCCGCGAAGCAGTGGGGGGCAGGCGGTCTGTGAGGTTTAAGGCCTGCACCTGCCGGCCGCTTTGCAGCGCCTGTTGAGCGAGTATATTTATCGTATCGGCCGACACCAGGCAATCGGCGTCGAGGATCACGACCACTTCGGGCGGGCTTTGACGGAGATATTGCACCGCGAAATCCAGGACGTATCCTTTGCCCCGCCGCGCCGGATCCCGCCTGATGACAACTTTCGCCCCGGATGCCCGGGCGACTTCGGCCGTCCGATCGTCGCAATTATCGGCGATTACCAACACGCCGTCGCCTGCCGATAAGGTTGGAATCAGGACTCGCAGCGTTTGTTCGAGAATGAGTTCTTCGTTATGGGCCGGTATCAAGACGACGGTGCGCGGATGGCGGCCTGTTGCAACGGCCGGCCGTAAGCGCCGGGGCAAAATTGCCAAGAAACATTCCAAAGCAAACGCCGCCATGGGTGCAAATATCGCAATACTGATCGCAATCAGGATAATATTGGCGGCGAGAATCATATTCTTCCCTCGACTGTTATTGTAGGTTTTTCGTTTCAATTATCCTGCGGACAAAACGTCCCGGCGTTAAAAGCGGCTTGCGCAGGGGCGTGTTGCGAAGCCAATGAAACACACGATGCCAATGGCGGCGAATGATGCGACCCAGCGGCCGGGTGTCGACCGAGCCTTCCGCCACCGCAATCGTGTCGGACATTATATGTCTCTTGTAGTCTTCCGGTCCTTTGCCCAAGTCGATGCGGCCGATCCCCCATTTTTCAGCGACCTTGGCCAACTCGATCCAAAGCATCAATCCCGGCGAGAACCGGGCGAACTCGGGACCATGTGCCGAAAACCAGCCGTGCAGCACTCCGTATGATTTCATGCTCAGCAAAACGGCGGCTAAAATATCATTTATGTACAGAGCCGATAAAATGCCGGAAAAAGGCTCTTGTTTGCAGGTTAAAATGCGTTGTAACAGGGCGACAGTCCAATCAACCGCCAGGATGTCGGTGACTCCGGTGTTCTGATATTGCTTGTGTTTCCACTCGATCATCGAAGAAAACGCTTTATCGTCGCAGCCCTGAAAATCGAGACGAATTTTCCCGATTTTGTGTTCTGCTTGCCGGGATTTGACGCGCATTTGCTTGAAAAATATTTTATGTTCGGCGAGTTGTCGCTTTTCGTAGGCGTTCCATCCGCCAGAAAGATCCATATATGGCGAGCCCCCGGCCCGCCAATGATATGGCCTGAAGGATTCTTGCCCGGCGATAAGATGATCGAAATGCCAGGCGGATAATCCGCAAGCCTTAACGATTTCCTGGGGATTGAAATTGACGCCTTGGCGGGCAATCAGACCCTGAAAAACCGACATTTTTCCGCCCACCGGAAGCCCCGCGTTCCCTTTTCCCCGCTGGAATGGGAAAAAACCGACTATATCGACGCCGTCTTTCAGTATTCCAACCTCCACGCCGCTGCGCACTGCCGCCACGGCTTGAGTGAATTCCGGCCGGAAATACGGACTATCCAAGGTCGCGTCGGCGCGCTGAAATTGCGACCAAAGCGAAAGTTGATCGGCTGTCAGCTCCACGGCGGGTATGGCTTCAATTCGCATAAGGCTTCGAGGAATAAAAACAATCTTGATCTAAGCCCGCGTGTTATAAGGCGTGGGCTTGGCAATTCTTGGATTTTGGTCTATGGAGGTTGACAAATAAGCATCGTTTTCCTGCGCGGAATTAATCGCCGCATGTGAATCGCATTCCGATTTTAGACATGCCATTTGGATTAAGCCGCAACCGGCCAGGAGCGTTACAAAATTCTCGCCGACCATGCCGGATTCTAAAAAAGTGTCGACCAAACCGAATATCAACATTCCCAGGGTCAGACAAGAGTATGTATGCTTGTTTTTTCGATATTGTGCCGCCGCATTAAATAATCCTATTATTACAATCAGCAATAAGCACGAAGCGCCCACAAGTCCCGCGCTTAGAACCGCGTCGATGTAGCCGGAATGGGCCTGGCGAAAACGCCATTCCAGAGTCTCGGAAAGGTCTTCGATATTCTCCGCCGTCCAGAACGATTCATATCCGTATCCGGTCAAGGGGCGCCGGTCCACGTAATGCATCAATTCCATCCAGATGGGCAATCGGCCGGACAAATCTTCGGAATCCTCCTGCCGCCCCAGCATCAAGGTATTGGACAAGACAGTTTTTTCATTAAAGCCCAAAAGCGAGCAAATCAGCAGGGCCGCGCATATAGAAAACGGGACTCCCGCAAGGGATAATATTCTCTTGAATGAGCTGGTTTGCAGGAACCAGAGAATGGACATTACCAACATGAATCCAGCTAATGACGTCCGCGATTTGGTGAGCAAGAGAAAGACAAAACCCATGCCAACTAGGGCCATCAGCCACTTTCGCCGACTGCCGCCGGGATCGGCCTGGGCGAGAAGAAACGCAGCCAGGCATAATATCATCAGTTGCAATCCTTGGGTATTGGGATGAAGGGTGCCGCTGAAGCGATATTCGACCGTCCAGGGACGAAACGTCCCCAGAGCCACTTCGGCGGCCACCCCCACGGCAAAATAAACGGCGGTGATGACCAACGCGGCAACCGCCAAATCGCGGGCGGATAGCTGCCTGGCAATGCCCAGTGCGCCGATAAAATAAAAACACAACACGGCCACGCGGCGCGCGGTCAGGGGCGGGTCGATCGACCAGGTTATGCTTATCGCGGCCCAAACAATGAAAAAGAACATCAATGCGGGGGTCATGCCGCGGAGTTGTAATTTGCGCCCTTCTTTTTCCATAAGAAAATAAAGGCCCAAAAGTCCTATCAAGGATAGGGCGGCGCCTTTAACGACGTTTCCGCCGGAGGCGATTATTTCCTCTGAATTTGCCCAGGGCGCAAACTGGGGATAACTCGAGATGCTCAGGTCGTGGTCGACAAAGAAAAACACCCCTCCCAGGACCAGGATCGTCAGCCACAGCCGCCACGCGGTCTTGGAAGCAGTTGTTGAAGCGGAATTGGAAGTGAAATCTTGCATATTCATTCGCCGATCAAGCCACATTTGCCTGGCAGCGGGCCGTGTCCATCAATCCCCACAGCGTAATCCAGCGGAGCAAAGCCCCGGCGGTTCGGCCAAGGACCATCGCAATTGCGATTCCCAGCGGTCCCATGGGATATACGAACCACAGGGCCATGCCCAGGGTAACAATCAGTTGCACGATATCGGCGGGAAAATTGGCGCCCGGACGATCGATGGCCCACAGCCCGTTGTTGGCCGTCAGGCCCAGGGCGTCCACAAGCGTGGCCACCGACAAAACTGCGATGATAGGTCCTGCGCCATGATATTTCGCGCCATATACGATAAGGGCAAGATAATTGCCTATAAAAGCCGCAATCAAACAAAACAATCCCAGCGAAGTGATAAAAACGATAGTTGCCTTGCGCAAAACGCGGCTCAATCCTTCGCTCCCTTCGCGGGCGAAAGCTTGGGCCGATTTGGGCGTGAGGAAATTACATAACCCGATTACAAATAAATTCGCCAAACCCACCAGCGTATTGCTGGCGGCAAACATTCCGGTGTCGGCCTCGCCATGGGCCATGGTTAGCAACCAGGGTAGAATAAAGAAAGCAAGGGCGGTCAATTGCCCGGCAAAGGCCCATTTGCCGAATTTCCAATTATCCCGCCAATCGATGACAAAACGATGGGGTTGGAATCGGATCGGCTGGCGATTGCTCAAAAGCCATATCGCCATGGACAATGCGCTTGACCCGCCCATGACCGTATAAACGACCGGCACCGTGAGCATGTTGAAATAACCCAAAAGCAATAAACTCGCCAATTGTGCGCAGGAAACGCTCACGTCCATGACAATCGCGGCTGTGAGTTTCAGGTGAGCGTACAGGAATCGCCGCACAAATTCGCGCAGCAGAATAAATGGCGCGGCGCAGATCAGCACCCAACCCACCGAACGCATGGCTGGCGGGCCGAAGCCCAAGGAAAAGAATATCGTCATTCCCAAGAGGCAGATCATCGCCAAGGCCGAGGTAAAAAATTGATGCACGAGCATGCTTCCCGAATAAGAAGCCAGCGACGATCCTTCACGGCGGCGGCAGTATATCGTGTAGGGAATCGAAATAAGGTTCCCCTGCGCAGCTACAATAAATAAGACCAGCGTCCAGGCCAGATAGTAAATGCCGACATCGGCTTTGGTGCAGAGCCGGGCAATGATGAGCGTGGTGGCGAAATTAGTGGCGCTTACCACCGCCTGATCGAAGATCGAGGCCATCCCCAAGCGCACCCCGGCGCCGACAAATGACAACCGTCCCGGCGCGGACCCTTGCGTCATGGAAAGCGGCGCATCGTAGGATTCGGAATAATCAATCATTGCATTTGGCGGTGTTTTCATTATGGATATTATTAAACCATGACGGGGGTGTCAGCCGCATTTCATTGATGAAAAGTAGCCTGGCGCATGGGAGTTTTCGTGCCGTCGCAATTTACGGCCGCATGGGCCGAGGTTTCCTGACGGAACCGCTGCAAACCGTGTAAGAATCCGTAAATCGTACTGTACCAGCCGCTGAGTTTGGCCGCCAGCGTGGACGCCGTATCGTATTGTTCCGCAATCAGCCGACCCCAAGCGAAAAGATCGGTTTGCGGTTTGATCAGTTCTTTGTCGGCGGTCAAACCGCAGATCATTCCGCTCGTTTTCGCGATCGACGCCAGTTCCGCATCCGCATAACCAAAAGGATATGCGAAGGGAGTCTCCCTCTCGCCAAACCACTGTCGCATGGCTTGAATCGATGCGCTTAAATCGCTGCTGAACGCCTCGGGCCGGTGGCGATAATCTTCATGCCAATGAGTATGCCCGCCCAACTCGATCAAACCATCGGCCAGCATTTCCCGGCATTGTCGTATCGAAATGCACTGCCAGGCTGATGCAGGAACCAGAGGCGATCCGGCGGCCTGCCAATCCTCGAACGGCATGGGAGCCTTGCTATCCAACATGCTCGTGACGACAAACACCGTCGCCGGAATCCGCAACTCTTTTAAAATAGGCCAGGCGTTGCCGTGAACGCATTCATAACCGTCGTCAAAGGTCACAACAAAGGCGTTTCGCGGTATCGGCAGGCCTTTGTTGTGGTGATCGATCGCTTTCCGTAGCGGCCACGGTTTAAATCCTTTGGCAAGCAGCCCTTGCATTTGAATGCGAAACCTCTCGGGCGTTACGTTCCAAGTGGGAGCGGGCACTCCCGGCGTAAGGGGAGATATGCGATGATACATCAATATGCCGAAGCAGTTTCGGTATCGGTTGCCAAAAATAAAATGCATCGGCACGGCGGCGCGATCGGCAAACCCCCGCGGAATAGCTCGCAGCCAGAAAGAACGCGAAAAAACGCCGCCGCCCACGCCCGCCGCTCTTTTGCACGGCGGATGGATCGAGAGTTCCTTAATGCTTTTTATGTTTTCGTTCATGATGTATCGTCTAAACGGTTCGATCACGCGTGTTCGATCGATCATTATTTGCCGAATCTGTCGCCGCTTGCAGGACGGTCCAATGAGGCGGAGCCGTTTCATTGTCCGCGTAAACGGGGGAGGATGAATCATCCCGACTGCCATCGGAACATACGCCCAACGCCCGCCAATATACCGCTGCCATTTTTTCGTCTTGACCGGTCCAAAGAAATTCCCGGGCGCGCTCGATTGCTCCCCGGCTTAGTCGCTCGATCTCGGCCGGATCGCGCGCCAGGCGGACAAACGCCTCGCGCAATCCGCCTATGACTTCGCTCGGCGTGGTGACTGGAATTTTTATTCCGCAATCTTCCCTAACCACGTCGTGCGCGCCTTGATGATCTAAACAAACGACCGGCAAACCGGCCGCCAATGCCTCGGCAATGACAGTGCCGGTTGTGTCCCGCAGGCTGGTGAACGCGAATACGTCGGCCCAGGCGTATTGCCGCAGGGCTTGTTCGTGCTGCTGCCATCCCAGCCATTCGATGCGATGATCGATGCCTCGCCGCCGGGCCAGCCGCCGCCAGGCATCGAGATATTTGCCTTCTCCCAACACGCGCAGACAATAAGGCGCGTCATGCGGCATCCGCGCCAAAGCCTCGATCAGCAAAGGCAGGGCCTTGCGGAGTTGCATGACTCCCGACCATAAGATCCGCAGCGGCTCTTGTGCCGACCGGAGCGGGCGGGAGATGTCCATGATCCGCGTGATGCCCACGTCGGAAATTACGCTTGGGGTCACCCCCAGAAATCGCGAGAAATCGCGGCGCACGGTGGAAGTCGCCGCCACAACTGCGGCGGCCTTGCGAGCGGCCAGGTTTATCCGGCGGCTAAAGCGTAATTGGCATAGATTGAGGATGTTTCGTCCGGCCTCGCGAGCCGCGCCGCCCCAGCCCGCCCGCGTGATGAACCTCCAGGGATAGTTTTGCGTGCCGCCAACGGGTCCCCAAACGAACGGCACTTCCAATTTCCACAAATAACCCGGCTCGCGATAACCGCAGAATGTAAGCTGATGCACAAGATCAAAGCCTATTTCGTCATGCAATCGCCGGGCAACGGCATAAGCCCGTCGATGCCACAGGTTCAGCATCATGTACCACAGCGTGCCGTGAACTTGCCCGAGCAACCACTGCCGGCGAGGCATGGGCACGAACACGAAGTTCAAGCCGGGAACGTCGCCGTGGTCTTTCAGATACCGGCTGATATCGGGTTTGAATTCGCGCTCTTCGCAGATTACCCAGGTGTCGAAGTGTTTGGCCGCTTGTATCGCCCGGTTCCAGCCCACGGCCGACTCCGAACCGCGCATCGGACTGCAGGCGTACGCCATCGTGAGCAATCGCGGCCGGCGGGAGCGTTGTGCGGTAAACATGGCGTTACAAACCAATCAAAATATTATTGCAGTCTACAACGCTCGAGCCAGCCATTCGGGTACGGACTGCCGGAACTTGTTCAGTACGACTCCCAACGGGCGGGCGCCAAAGCGCGTCAATTGTTCGCATGCCCGGCGAACGTCGTCGCGATGGCTCAATTCCGCCTCGACTACCAACACCACACCGTCGAGCAATGCCGCCAAATGCGCCGCATCGCCGGTACTTTCCATCGGCGGCAAATCAAAAACCGACAGATCGAAGCCGTCAGTCAGTTCCTTCACCAGTCCGGGCGATCCAAGTGCAACGCCGGCGGACGTGTTTTGCTCGTCCAGGATTCCCGCGGCCAGCACCGATAGGTTGAAAATCGACGTTGGTTGAATATGTTTTGCTAAAGCATCGCCGTCCTTATGGATATTCGCCCAACCGGGATAAAGCGGGACACCGAAGGATTCGTGGGCCGATGGCTTGGCGACGTTTGCATCGGCCAGCAAAATCCTGTAATCGCCCCACGACGCCGCGGCGGCCGCCAACGAAGCGGCGATTGTGCTCACGCCTTCGCCCTGCCGGCAACTGGTTATGCCCAGCGTGCGCGGCGCATTGGCCGCTCTTTCGCCTGGCCACCGCAATCGGTGAAGCAGCGATTGGCAGTATTCTTGAATATGGCCGCGGCGATCGTGACCGTTCCGCAAGGCGCCGTTGCCGGGATTGATAATTGATTGTGTGGATTGTTGAATCATGTTTTACCTTCTCCCATTGAATGCCAATTGCTTTGATTTTAATCGCGGCACGGCGGCTAAAATCGGCAAAGATAAGTTGCTTTCCACGTCTTGGGGCGTGCACAGCGAATTGTTGAAACGATCCCATACAAGGCACAGGCCTATCGCTCCAAACAAACCCGCTGCCAATCCCAAGAGCAAATTCACCTTTGGACGCGGGCTGACGGGCATCGCTTCGCAGGTCGCTTCCTCCGCAACGTTGATATTCGACATCCGCTGCAATTCCAGAGCTTGATCGATGCGCGCCTGCTCCAATGAGACCGAATATTTGCGATACTCCCCGTCCATCATTTCCACTTCCCGCTCCAACTCGGTCACGCGCAGTTCGTTTTCGTTGAATATCTTCAATTCATCCCGGGCAACGCTCAGTTGGGAACGCAACTGACGGGTGCGGGCATTTAACGAAGCCAATACCGGCTCTTCGGCGAGCAACTCCAGTTGGGTTTGCTGGTGCAAACGTCCCGGTTCCTTTGTCACCTGGGTTCGCGTGCGCTCTTCCCGGGCGAGTGTTTCTTTGGCCTGGCCGATTTGATCGCGGATCTGTTGCAGCTTGGGATGTTCCGCCGTATATTTAGATCCCGCTTCGCCTTCCTTCACGTGCAAGGCATAAAGCTGGTCGCGCATGCGGTCGGTGCCCTCGTTCCCGTAACCCGAAATCTCCTGGGTCACCTGCGTGTCGGGCAGTTCGGATAGCTTGTTTCGCAGCGAGGTTACTTTCGCCTCGGACACGGCGCGGGCCGTGTCCGACGCGAGCAGATCGTCTTCCAATCGCCCGATCCGCTCGATAATCTGGTGTTTTCGATCGCTAGTAGACGCCAGGCCGGTCTTGTTTTTCAAATCGCGAAGGGCCTGTTCCTTTGTCGCCAGATCGTCCCGCAGCCGGTTGGTTTGCTCGGCGAAAAAGTCATGGGAACCCTGCGGGCGGTTCAGGCGGACGTGCTCGGAGAGATAGGCGTCGATCAATGCCGCCACCACCGCTTGCGCCGACTTCGCACTGCCGGCAATATAACTGATTTCGATAACGTTCGACTTCCGCGCAGGCTCCACTCTGAGGTTCTTCCCGATTTGCTCCACCGCCCGATCGCGATCGCTCATCGCCGGCATGCCCAGAAGCGATTTAATTCCGTTTTTGAAACTTCCGGCCAATCCGCCGGCACTGGATCGCGCGGTATGATTGGCGGCTGCCGCGACAGGTTCTTCTTCTTCCAGCACTACGGCCGGGCTCAATTTATCGACCACTTTTTCTAAAAGGACCCGGCTTTGAACCATTTCGGCGACCGAATTGATTTCGCTCTCGCGCGACTGCGGAATGGACACGATGGAATTTTCGCCCAAGGTGGCCGTGGGGTCTAAAGTCGCGTTTTCGCGGCCCAAGCGGAGATAAAGTTTTCCTTCGGAATGAAATTTCCTGGGGACAAAAATCGTAAATAGTATTGTCCCGGCCAACACGATTCCAAAAAACAACGCCGCTTTGCCCTTGTGCCGAAATACGGCAAATATCAAGTCTTTCATCATAGTCACCGAGAATTGAGATTTTGGATTGATGGTTTTCCTGTCAGGTCGGCCCGTTTTGTACAACTAAGTGTCCAACCGCATGATGCGAGTTTGCATTACTTACATTTAAGACGCTTGCCCTTTTTTCCCTGCCGCTCTCTATTTCATGAATTAACGGTAATGACTATAAAAGGTTATGTAATCCCGGTAAGTTATCATTTATTACTTTTTAATGATTATATGCAGCAAACCGTCTGGGAAACTTTCTATGTCGATAGAACGATTTGGTTTGGCGAATCTTGAGCATCGGGATTTTCCTTACTTATCAGATCGATCATGAAAAGAAGTTTGCCATAATATCTTATCATTAAAAGAGTTAAGAATTTATGCCAGCCGATCTCTGGGCGGAACAATCGACGCTTTGGGCTTTTAAACTGCTTCATCCATCCTTGTCCGGACACCTTCTTATTGCAAAAAATGGACTGTTTGTGGTCCCTGACAATCTCAAAACCGTTTGTAAGTCAAGTAATTTTTTGGGTTTCCTTGAAGATAACGGGATTCGCCAAAAGTTAGAACAAACAAAAAGATAAGCTAAATATCTATTGTATATAGGCTAAATAATAATTGCAAATAAAGCAGTTAACATTAAGCCTTTACACAACTTAGGAATTGGCCGCCATCTACTAAGACTTGGATTTAGTTGCGGTCTTATGTCTACGGATGAGGATTTGGGCGATGTCGATCGAGACTACAATTCCGCCGGTCAGCAGCGAGTTTTCTCCTCCGCTCAAAAGGATTCCAAAATCAAGTCGGCAGCGGCGGCTTGGGAAACGTTTGCAGAGCTTCCGTTTGCTTATGGACTTACTGCCGGACGCGATATTCTTAATCGGCTGCAATTCGAAAAAAATCATCGACGCCAATCAGGCCGCCTGCAGCTTGCTGGGCTATTCCAAACCGGAACTGGCGGGA
>JBEKSO010000105.1:0-10770 GCA_049516935.1 Thermoguttaceae bacterium | reverse complement strand
GGAATTTGAACCTTGTTCGTGCATTTAACGATTTCCCATCAAGGAAAAGTTTTTGTCCGGTCAAAACAGGATGCTTATCGATGCTTACCTCAATGAAATGCGAACCTCGGAACCTCACGGGTGCAAACACAAATCGAGGACAAAGCGCTACCATAAAAAAAGTCGGGGCCGGCGGAACGCATGGCGTTTCCCATTATGTCCAACCCCGCTTGTCGTGTGAATTGCAAAACGGCATTCCCGTGGTCCGCGGAGCCGCCTCGAGCTACTACGTTTTCAATCAAAACGGACAACGGCTGCTCATTCTCACCCGCAAACAGAACGAGAGCATCGTAATTGACAATGCCATTGATATCGTGATTTTAGAGGTTAACGGCAACGAGGTAAAACTCGGCATTATCTGTCCCGAAGATACGCCGGTTCGTTGCGAGGATAACCGCAAAATACTCGGAACAGCTCCCCGGCCGCGATAATTCTTTTAATCCGGGAGGACGGGCATTCCCGCCTGTCTCTTCAAGCGGGACAAGAATCTCCGGCAACCTGATTTGGCTGCTTCATTTTGCCCGGCATCCGAGATTGAATCCGCCAACATGCCACCCTTTCGTGGGGATCGCTCCAAATCGCACTTCGCGTTATGCTTGTAGGGAACTTTTTTTAGCCCGGCTTCGTCAAAACATTAGGATCATTTTTTAGGAATAAGTCCCCGCGATGTTTAAGGGCCGACTTGCCGGCAACGAAGCCGGAAAAAATGCCACTGACGGCACACGGAGTGTGCCTGCTACATTATCGCAGGGTCGCCGTGAACGATTACAAATTCAGGTATCTTCACCAGGTTAGCAGATGGAGCCTTTGCCATGAAAATAAAAGTGTTGCTCGGTCTTTTTACATTCGGCAGCGTATTTTTAGGAGGATGGGCCGTGTCGGCGACCGTTTTAACGGACATGCAGTCCCAGCGCGAACAGGCTTATAAATCCCATCAAGAGGGCAATTACAAGGACGCCTACGACGTCTATCGCAAGTTGGCCCTGGACGCAAACGACGATCCGCGCCTGGCCGGCGACGATTTAAAAATGGCGACTTCCTGCCTCCAGTCGCTCAATCGCGCCGATGAAATAGACGATTTCCGCGAAGCGGTCATCGAGGTCCATAAAAACAACTGGCGATTGCTTCAAGCCGCCGCCCAAAACTACCTTAACGAACCGCATTACGGCTTCATGGTGGCGGGCAAGTTTTACCGCGGCAACAAGCGGGGCGGCGGGAACTGGGTCAATACAAACGATCGCGACCGCGTCCGGGCGCTGCAACTCATGGTGCAGGCCATGCCCTTGGCCCAAAAAGACGACAATCACCGCGAAGTCGGGGCTTTCTTTCTATCGCTGGCCGATATGTTATTGGCCGGTCGCGGGGGCGAAGAGGCCTGGCGACTGCAATATCTCAGCGATCTAAAGACCTTGCCCGACTACGAACCCGGCTGGGGCAATTATCGCGCGGCGCGCGGCGCGCCGGTCGATGCCGAGGGAATGCCCGTCTTCCATACTATCCCTAAGAGTTTTGAGGCCGCCGAGTCCGACGGGCAGCGCTGGCGGTGGTGTTTGCAGCAGGCGGCGGAATTCGATCCCGGCCTTATCGACAACACCCGCAAACAATTCGCCGACTTTCTTTACCAGCAGTTCGGCGAACAAACAATCGCCGAATTCGGCTGGCGTTTTGGGCGGATGCAGACCGACGACACCAAAAACGACGAAAGCGGCACTTTCGCCCTGCACACCCTGGGCGAAAACGAAACCATCGCCCGGCTGGCCACGGGCGTAAAACGCTTCGAACTGCCCGACGAGTACAATTTCATCAAAATCTACCAGCAAATCGCCGCCAATTCAAAAAGCATTTATGCCATCGAGTCTTTGGAGCGATTAGCGCAAATCTACGAAAACCGCCGGCAATATCCCAAGGCAGCCGATTACTGGCGGCGTTTGATAAAAGAATTTCCCGACGCCGATAAAAACCGCCGCCAAGGCTGGAACGACCGGTTGGAACAGATCGTGGACAATTGGGGGCAATTCGAGCAGGCGACAACCCAGCCCGCGGGCAAGGGGGCTTCGGTTGAATTCCGCTACCGCAACGGCACGGCAGTGGATTTTACCGCCCACGAAATCAAAATCGATAAATTTCTCGACGACCTGAAAGCATACCTGAAATCCAATCCGCGCGAGGTGGATTGGGAAAAGATCGACTTCGGCAACATCGGCTACCGCCTCTTGGAAAAGAACCGGCAACAATATCTCGGCCGGCAGGTCGCCCAGTGGCAGATGGAACTGAAGCCCCGGGAAAATCATTTCGATCGCCGCGTAACCGTGACCACGCCGCTATCCAAGCCCGGGGCGTATCTTGTCGAAGCCAAAATGAAGGACGGCAACACCAATTTCATCGTGCTGTGGGTAGACGACACGGCCATAGTGAAAAAGCCCTTGGACGGCAAGACATTTTACTTCGTCGCCGACGCCGTTACAGGCAAGCCGGTGGCCAAGGCCAACGTCGAATTCTTCGGCTGGGAACACAGACAGATTAATAACGGGCGGCCGGAAACTGTATTCAAGGATTTCGCCGAATATACCGACGCCGACGGCCAGGTGATTCTCGATCTCAAACGTCAACCGCAGGATTATCAGTGGCTTATCATCGCCCGGACCGCGGAAGGACGCCTGGCTTATCTGGGATTTACCAATGTATGGCAAGGCAATTGGTACGACCAGCAATACAACGTCACCAAGGCCTATACCATAACCGACCGCCCGGTGTATCGGCCGGACCAGACGGTGAAATATAAATTCTGGATGCGCCACGCCCAGTACGACATGCAAGACGTCTCCGATTTTGCCAACGCCCAATTCGTAGTTGAAATTTATAATCCCAAGGGTGAAAAAGTCGTTTCGGAAGCAAAGAGATGCGATGCCTGGGGCGGGATCGAAGGTGAATATAAAATCCCGGCCGACGCTCCGCTGGGTGTTTACAATCTGACCCTTCAAAACCGGGTTTACGGCGGCGGCAGTTTCCGCGTCGAGGACTACAAAAAGCCCGAGTTTGAAGTCACCGTCGACGCACCGGCCAAACCGGTCATGCTGGGCGAAAAAATCTCCGCCACCATCAAGGCCAAATACTACTTCGGCTCGCCGGTCACCAAGGCAAAGGTGAAATATAAAATCTATCGTTCCAGCCATACCGAGCAATGGTATCCATGGGGGCCGTGGGATTGGCTCTACGGTCCGGGTTATTGGTGGTTCGCCTACGATTACAATTGGTATCCCGGCTGGCATAACTGGGGCTGCCTGCGCCCGCTGCCCTTCTGGTGGCCGAGGGGAAATCAGCCCCCGGAATTGGTCGCCGACCAGGAAGTCGATATCGGAGCGGACGGCACGGTGAAGGTCGAGATCGACACCGCCGTGGCCAAGGCCATCCATCCGGACGAAGACCAAAAATATTCTATCACCGCGGAAGTGGTCGATGAGTCGCGGCGGACCATCGTCGGCACGGGCGACGTGCTGGTGGCGCGCAAACCGTTTAGCGTCTACGCCTGGGTCGATCGCGGATATTATCGCGTGGGCGACACGATTAAAGCGGAATTTTCGGCCCGAACCCTCGATGGCAAACCGGTCCAAGGCAAAGGCGAACTTGCCCTGCTAAAAATCGGTTATGAAAAAGACAAGCCCGTGGAAACCCCGGTGCAAACCTGGCAAATCGATACAAACGAAGAAGGCCAGGCCCACCAGCAGATTACAGCCGGTCAGTCCGGGCAGTATCGGCTGTCTTATAAACTAACATCCTCCCCTCGCCCTTTGGGAGAGGGGCCGGGGGTGAGGGTAGAAGCTGACTCAGCCCCTTCCAGCCCTCACCCTAACCCTCTCCCAAAGGGAGAGGGGACGGAGAAAACCATCGAGGGCGGCTACATCTTCACGATCATTGGCGAAGGCGTCGATGCCGCGCAGTTCCGCTTCAATCGCCTGGAACTCGTTCCGGACATGCGGGAATATGCCCCCGGCGAAACGGTCAAATTGCAGATTAATACCGATCGCATCGGCGGCACCGTGCTGTTGTTCCTCCGTCCGTCTAACGGCATTTACCTGCCTCCGAAAATACTACGCCTGGACGGCAAGAGCACCGTGTACGACGTGGCGGTAACGAAAAAGGACATGCCGAACTTTTTCATCGAGGCCGTGGCTGTTGCCGACGGCCGGGTGAACAACGAGGTGAAAGAGATCGTCGTCCCGCCCGAAAAACGCATTTTAAACGTAGAAATCAAGCCATCGGCCGAAGCATATAAGCCGGGCGAAAAGGCAAAAGTCAAAATCAAGCTCACCGACTTGAGCGGCGAGCCGTTTTCGGGTTCTACGGTGGTGGCCATATACGATAAATCGCTGGAATACATCTCCGGCGGATCGAATGTGCCCGACATCAAGGAGTTTTTCTGGAAATGGAGGCGGAGCCATTATCCGAATAATAATGAAAACAGCCTGGCTCGCTGGTTCGCGTCCTTTGTGCGGCCCAACGCAAAAACCATGGCCGATTTGGGCATATTCGGTGGAACTGTGGCCGAGGAAATGGACGAGTTGTCCAGATCGGACACGTCAGTGGTCCAACAAAGGATAATGACGGGCCAAGCGGGCGGTTTTGGCGGCGGCAACGGCATGCGACTTGGAGCCGGTGTTATGGCCAAAAGCGCTGCAATGCCGGCCGCACCCGCGGCAATGGCTGCGATGCCTCCCATGGCCGGAATGGCCGATAATTTAAAGGCACCGTCTGAAAAGGGAGGCGAGAGCGGCGCCGCGCCGTTGGTCGAGCCTACCGTGCGGACGAAATTCGCCGATACGGCACTATGGGTCGGTTCTTTAACATCCGAAAAAGACGGCACGGCCGAGGTATCGCTCGACATGCCCGAAAATCTGACCACCTGGCGGATCAAGGTTTGGGGCATGGGCCACGGCACAAAGGTCGGCCAGGGATTCACCGACGTCGTTACCCGCAAGGATCTAATCATCCGCATGGAAGCCCCGCGGTTCTTCGTGCAGACCGACGAAGTGGTGCTCTCGGCAATCGTGCACAATTATCTGAAGACGAAAAAGGCCGCCAAGGTGTTGCTCGAATTGGATGGTAAAACACTGGAGCCGATGAACGATTTGACCCAGTCTGTCCAGATCGATCCCAACAGTGAAGCCCGCATCGATTGGCGCGTAAAGGTTCTCGATGAAGGCGAGGCCGTCATACGCATGAAGGCCCTGACCGACGAGGAATCGGACGCCATGGAGCAGAAATTCCCATGTTACATCCACGGGATGCTTAAGATGGATTCCTATTCCGGCGTTATTCGGCCGAAGGACGAAAGCGGCAACTTTACATTTAATGTGCCGGATAAACGCCGGCCCAAGCAGTCGCTGCTCGAAGTGCGATATTCGCCAACCTTAGCCGGGGCCATGGTCGACGCCTTGCCATACATGGTCGATTATCCGTACGGCTGCACCGAACAGACGCTCAATCGCTTCCTGCCCACCGTGATCACGCAAAAGGTCCTCTTGGACATGAAGCTCAATTTAAAAGAAATCCAGGAAAAACGCACTAACTTAAACGCCCAGGAAATCGGCTCGGATGCAGATCGGGCGAAACAATGGAAGCGCTACATCCGCAATCCGGTCTTCGACGAGAATGAAGTCCGCAACATGGTAAAGGAAGGCGTCGACCGGCTTACGAATATGCAGCTTTCCGACGGCGGCTGGGGCTGGTTCTCAGGCTGGGGCGAACACTCCTCGCCGCACACCACGGCCTACGTGGTCCACGGCCTGCAAATCGCCCGGCAAAACGACGTGGCCCTGGTCCCTGGCGTATTAGAACGCGGCATCGAGTGGCTGAAACGCTATCAGGACGAGCAGATTCAACTCATTAAAAATGCCGCCGTCAAGGACAAGCCCGCCAATCTCCGCTGGAAGGATAATGCCGACAACCTCGATGCCTTTGTTTACATGGTGCTTGTCGATGGAGGCGAAAAGAACGCCGACATGCTCGAGTTTTTATATCGCGACCGCACGAAACTCTCCGTGTATGCGATGGCCATGTACGGCATCGCCTTGGAAAAACAGGGCGAAAAGGAAAAACTCGACATGATCATGCGCAACATCGGGCAATATGTCCAGCAGGACGACGAGAACCAGACCGCCTGGCTCCGCCTGCCCGACGGTTACTGGTGGTATTGGTACGGCAGTGAATACGAGGCCCACGCCTATTATCTTAAGCTGCTGTGCAAAACCGATCCCAAGGGCGAGTTGGCCGCGCGGATTGTCAAGTATCTGTTGAACAACCGCAAGCACGCCACATATTGGAATTCGACCCGCGACACGGCGTTGTGTATCGAGGCCATGGCCGATTTTATCCGCGCCAGCGGCGAGGCCGAGCCGAATATGACCGTCGAGGTCTATTTCGACGGCAAACAGCAAAAGGCCGTGGAAATCACGCCCAAGAACCTATTTACATTCGACAACAAATTCGTGCTTATGGGCGAAGAACTTTCCACGGGCCAACACCAGGTCGAACTGAAGAAAAAAGGCACGGGTCCATTGTACTTTAACGGCTACGCCACCAATTTCACCTTGGAAGATTTCATCACCAAGGCCGGGTTGGAGATCAAGGTCAACCGCAAGTACTATAAACTGGTCAAGGCCGATAAGACGATTAAGGCGGCCGGATCGCGGGGGCAGGCCGTCGATGAAAAGGTCGAGAAATACGAGCGTCAGGAATTGCCCAGCGGAGCGGAGGTCAAGAGCGGCGACCTGGTGGAAATCGAACTGGAAATCGACTCCAAGAACGATTATGAATACCTGGTCTTCGAGGACATGAAGCCCGCAGGGTTCGAACCGGTCGATCAGCGCAGCGGTTATACGGGCAACGAGATAGGGGCCTACGTCGAGTTTCGTGACAACCGCGTGGTGTTTTTCGCCAGCGCGTTGGCCCGCGGCAAGCACAGCGTTTCCTACCGCATGCGAGCCGAGATCCCCGGCAAGTTCAGCGCATTGCCCACCCGGGCCTCGGCCATGTATGCCCCGGAATTAAAAGGAAATTCGGATGAATTGAAAATCGGAGTCACAGATTAATTTCCGAGTCACCAGCGGCACTTAACTTTATTCGGTCAACGGTAAAACAGGAAACGGCGCAAGCGGCTTATGGCAATGGTCGGGCGTTCTTTGGTACGTTTCCCACCAATCGACCCATTGCGACCAAGTGATCTGGAACTCGCTGAACATAAGTTTGGAGCGATCCACCGCGGGCATGACGGGCAGCAAATTCCCGGCAGCGACTTGAGGAGTGATGATTATGTTTTCTTTAAGATCGTATAATACCTCGGCTTGGAGAGATCCTTCGCTGCGCTCAGGATGACGCTCTGGATGACGCTCTGGATTATGCTCAGGATGACATAGCGTAGAGTCGGGATATACTATGATACCTCGCCGGCTTATATCGTAAGCGACGTCCAGCGGAGAAAAGGCGGCTTTGATTTGCTGTTCGACCAGCTCCAGGCCGGCGGTCTTGTACAGCCCGAGGATGGCCGAAATAATCGCCTGCCGTTGGTAATCGGGCAAGCGACCGGCCCAACCCGCCCTGGCTACGTCGCCCGCCAGCCAGTCGCAGTGGATTTCCAATTCGAGAGACAAATCGTCGTTTGCAAAATTATCGCGGGCAAAGAAGATTTGCACTCGATTCGTAGCCAGGCGAATTTCCCGCGCCTTGATGGCGGCGGCGCACGGCCAATTGCTTCCCGCAAGCAGGGCCAGAAATTCGCGTTGGATATAACGGCGGATGGACAACTCGAAGCGTTCCAGAGCGTGCAGATATTTTCGCACCGGGCGCCAGTTTCCCCCGGCGCGGGCCTTGCGTTCCGCGCGGCGCAGCTTGGCGAACAATTTAGGCAGGGTTCCCGAATGAAATCCCGGCTTTAGCAGGCGGATCATGGTTTCGCCGTGCTTGCCGATAACCACCGGGCTTAGGCCTTTTTTGCGGTTTGCCGCGTAGAGGCGCCAATTTTCCTTAAGCTCCCACACAAGAAAACCAAAGATGCCGGGAATGGAGATAATCACGGCCGGGGCAAGGGTCAAAGCCCAGCCTTTTTCCATGCCCATTCTCGATTGAAAAATCGAGGCCAGGCGGCCTGTCAGCGGCAACAGCAATTTGTGCGACACGGTCACTACGGGAAAGTGCTTAATGGGATTTAATTGCGGCTCGATCAGCAAGTTGATGCAGAATCGCAGAATATAAGCCACAAAGGCCCAAACCGTGCCCAATCCGGCTTTAAGGCATAAGGTCATGGTGGTTTCGCCGCTGCGGAAACGCAGCCACTCGTCCACTCCGTACAACAGGCGTTCGACTGCTTCCAAGACTGCGTTGAAGAAATCGATCACCAGCCAAAACAGCCCCATGAAGAAGCGTATCCCGTAGCGATTCCAGGTTTGCACGGCCCAATCCATCGCCATTTCTTCGATGTTGCGCCCCACGCGCGAGTTAAGAAACACATTGAAGGCCACGAAAATGTAGGCCGCGCTGGTCAACGAAACCCGCCAATTGACGCCCACCAGCGGGAAGACCATCCAGGCCAGGAAAGTCCAGGCGGCCGGTTTGATCAGAAACCGCAGCGCTAGCCTGAAAATCATACTGCTAAAGATGACTTGCACGATGCGCAATTGAACTACGTTCCAAAGCGGCGTGATAAAGTTCTTGTTGGTGGAATGATATGCGTCCAAGATCGATTGACAGACGAACTTGCGAAACCACCTGACGTTGACCAGCCCGAAGATAAAAACGCCCAAAAGCACGATCGTGGAAAAATCCTCGTAGTAATTAATATCTTTGCTATGTTTGAGAAAGAAACCGACAAGGTGATTGAGTCCCTTGTAAATCAAGTAAGATCCGCCGAAAGGCACTGCCAGGTTAAGCGTTAGGAAACGGCCGACCCGCGTGCCGAATCCCAGGGAACTGAGTTGCTGCAACCAGCGGAGATAAAACTCGGATGGGCGATAGACGCCATCGAGCAGTTCGGCCAGGCGCCTGTCGGCCCGCAAAAGCGGATCGCCGAAAACGAGCGTGCCCGGGCCGCCGATGTCCGGCAATTTCAGGGCGTTGCGCGAAAGCGCGTCGCGCAGGTCGCCCATGGAGAGAAATCCCCGTTCCACAACCCGATCCAGCAACTCTTCCACGATTTTTTTTTGGGCTACCTGTTCGGGCAGATTGCGGGGCGCAAGTCCCACCGTATCCAGCGCGCTTGCGATTTTCGGCCGGAATTTCTGGCGCAACCGCGCTTCGACCTGTTCCATGGCGGAGTGAATCAACGCCGCCAAATGTTTTCGTTGCGATTCCGGTAGCCGCACCGAGGCAAGCCGCCGCTGGGCGCCGTGCAAGTGCTGAGACGCCAGCACGTCGCGCTGGTTGGGCAGGGGGCGCTTGATGGGCCGACGCCCAAACGAAAACAACCACCGGACCAAATCGATCTTGGAAATATCCCGTTCGTAGTCCACGCAAACCTTCTGCAAATCGTACAGCAACCGGGCCTCGGCGGTCCAATATCCGTCGGCGGAAAGCAGCACCAGTCCTTGTAGCGAATCGTGCCAGGGCTGCGGCCCCTCCCGCGAAAGTTGCAGTGCAGCCTCGAGCCGGGCGATCAACCGATTCACGTCTTCCTCAAGTGCGGCTTTGCTCCGATCGGCCCTATCCGGCGGCGCGCAGCGCAAGGCCTTGACGCGGCATATCGCGCCTCCGACCACGTTGCCCAGCGATTCCGGGCGCCGCGCCTTGCGCATCAGCCTGCGGTGCTTCGCCGGCGAAGGCGGCTCCTTTTTTTGCGGCCGCGGCGAAGGGGCGTAGTCGCTGCTTCCAATCCATGCCCCAAGATCGTCGCTGGCCGAGCGGTCCACAGGGTCGGGCGCGTTTAAAGGCCGCGTGGTAAGGTACAACCACTGGGCATCGACATCCTGACTCAATACGGCCGCCGTCTCATCCAGGTCTTCCAAAGAAGGAAAATAACGCGGCAAGGCATTCCAGGCAAAGTATCGCAATTCCCAAAAAAGCGCGGCGAATTCCTCATATATGCCCAGATCATTCCGCGGCGGCAATACATATCCCTCCTGACCAAGCACCGCGCGTATCTCGTCGAATTCCACTTCTCCAATCTGATGAATCCGCTCGCGCAAAGCCGAAGGATTAAGACTTTTTTCGGCAATCCGCTCTTGAACCGCCATGTGCACTCGGGCGTGAAACAGCAGCCTCCAGCAGCGGACCAGTGCATGGTCGGGGGAAGTTTCCAGCAGTTTCCGCGGATCGGGCTGGGCAATGAGGATAAGCTCATCGGGAAGAGCCAGGCCGCCAATGCCGATTTCATCGGGCTCGACGATGTTCAACAGCGACTGCCGATCGATGACGTAGCTCTTCCGATGCGGCACCCGAAAGGCAAAACCAGTCAGGCCGCAATCTTGCTTAATAACCCGGCGGAGGATCCTGGGAAGGATAAGCCGCGCCCTGGGGTCTGCCGTTCGAATCGCTCGTTGGAGTTCGGCCAGAGTAATTCGGTCTTCAATTACATCGATCTGAGAATCTAGATTCAAGATTTGCTGGAATGAATCCATCCGGTATTCGTTGTTTGACTGGGTTGTAAATGGAAAACGGTAGACATATTGACAAAATAATCAAGATTTGCTCTCAGAGGTTTAATCCACTCAAAATGGTTGATTTTATGCGAATCCTTTAGGATTA
>JBEKSO010000104.1:0-10777 GCA_049516935.1 Thermoguttaceae bacterium | reverse complement strand
GCCTTGATGCCGTTTCTGTTCGGTCCAGATTTCACTATTGAAGATGCCTTGATGCCATTCCTTTTCGGTCCAGATGCCCCTGAATCTGGCGAACAACCGAATCCAAGCATCAACAGGCAACTGCTTATCAATAGAATAAATCGCGTATTCATATTGTTTCCATCCTTTCTTTTAGTGTAATGGATGATTCAGAGGCGTATAAATTCAGTTCTGAATCTTTTCCCCGTTGAATTTTGAGATCACCTAGGTTCCTTTTTTTAGCTGCGAGGTTTGCTCCCCTTGCCCTGTGTTGGTTCGCGGTCATGGCTGGCCTCCTTATCACCAAGCAGTTTCTCCAAATTCTGTCTCACACTCGGGTCTAGGGTCTTTAATTGCATATGTTCTTCTGTCTGGATCTTATCCAAAAAACGAGCTGCCTTATCAATCTCTCCGGCTCGATAGGTTCTTATGACAACATCTAAGAACGCTTCTCTCCGTCGATCTTGGTAACAGATTTTTTTAGCTGTGGAGTAAGCAGTTTCAAAATCTTTCAGGATGACATATGCATGCGCAATTTTTTGAAGCGATTGGTATTTATAGCAATCGGGTGAATCATCCCGATTCGGTTCGGACATTCCGATATAATGTGATCTCATATTCATTGCTAAACCATTCGCCTTTTCTAATGCTTGTTGCGCATCAATAACGTCACCTTTTCCCGCTTGTTGCTGAGCTTTCGCCACCAACTTTTCCACTTCTTCAAACACTGGCCTATCCGGATCAGGCATCTTTGCGAGAAGTCTTTCAAGTTCCACATCCGCTTTGTAATCAATTCCTGACTCCCACTTAAACTCGTTTATATAATGGGTTGCAGTCTCGGTCTCCCCGGCTCGCATAGCCTCTATAATAACATTTTGTTTTGCCACAGAACGTTGTTCATAGTATTCTATTTCTTTTGCTATCGCATATGCGCTATCAAAGTCCTTCAACAATATGTAAGCAGGTACGATCTCATTGAGTGCTCGATCCTTTTGAGTGTATTTAGAACGACTTGAGTCGGATTTCAGTTCCCCAGTCAGGTTATGTGCCTTTTCCAATGTAACATGCGCATCAATAGACTTTCCTTCCTTCACTTCTTTCTTAGCTTCCTCAATTATTTTCAGCACTTCTGCAAACACAGCCCTTTCAGAAGCCAACGCCTCAGAATCCTTGCTGGGAGTTATGGGAGATTTGCCCGGCGACGGCGTTCGATTAGGGCTGTGTTTGGCTTCCTGATTGAGCAGTTCTTTCAGTTTTTTCGTCTTGGACGGGAATAGTTCCGTGAGGTCACAGTTGTAATCCTTTTTAATTTGATTAAAGTAATCTATCGCCGTGTCATTCTCTCCGGCCTGCACGGCCCCCATTACAACATCTAAAAATGCCTGATGACTTCGATCATGGTTCCACCTTATTTCCTTTGCGGTAGAGAGGGCGCTTTGAAAATCTTTCAGAACCACATAAGCACGTACAATCTCTTGGAGTGCCAGCTCTTCGGGGCCAAAATCCTTAAGATCAACGCCTTTCAGGTTCACCGCTAAGCCGTGTGCCTTGTCTAGCGTGACACGTGCTTCCAAAAGACTTCCATCCTTTGCTTCTCGCTTGGCTTTATCCACGAGATTGAGCACTTCATCAATGGCAGCTTTATTAGAAGCCGATGCATCCGGATCTTTACTGGCAGAAGGCCAAGGCAAGCTATGGCGGCCCCCCCGGTTTGTGCCACGGCCCTGTTCTATCGCTTGACCGGTTTTTTTGAATTCCAACTCAAGCTTAGTTACCCGTGAAGCTTGGATTTCCAATTCCTTTTCAATAGGATCGTACCCTTCCAACTTTACAACGATCTTGGCGGTTCCCGGTTCTACATCAAACAAGTCAGGCGTAACGCCTAGTTCCTTTCCGTCCATAAAAACTTTAGCGCCTGCTGGAGTTGTGCGAACATACAGCTCGGTCGCCGGTTCCTGGGCAGATATCGGTTTTGTATCGAAGAAACCGAGGATTCCCAGACAAAACAGGTAGAAGAATACTATTGCCGGTTTGTTTAAGAAGTTCATAAAAGCTCCCCTATGGTATAAAAATGTTTCTGGTTACAATTTCTATACAATATGTATATATTCTGCCCGGTAAGGGCGATTGTCAACCATTTCTACAGGACACAATATATACAGGTACGAATCTGATTATATACAATAATGACGTCTAATAGATATATGCGCGGCAAGATGGATATCAGGCTTTATTAATTGATAATTTGTCTGATTTATATTAAAATCAAGCTGTTTTCCAGGAAGAAAGGGGTCAAAAGGTGGTGGATTCAGGCCCGGCGGATTCATCGGCCATCAGCAGCAAAACGCGGGCGACGTTGCTTGCGCGGTTGCAGGACGGTTCGGATGCGCTGGCTTGGGATGAATTTTTCCAGCGCTATTGGCGATTGATATATGCCTATGCCAGGCGGTGCAACTGCTCGGAACACACGGCGGAAGAAGTCGTGCAAGACGTGATGTTGAAAGTCTTCGAGCAAAAAGACTTTTTTCATTACGATTCGGCGCGAGGCCGGTTTCGCGATTGGCTGGCCACAGTGGTGCGAAACCAGGCGGCCGAGTTGCGGCGCAGGCCATCGGAGCGAGTCCGGGCCATAGGCGGAAACTCAGAGATCGACAGCGTTGTACCCCGGTCAAATGACGCTGAGCCCGACGACGTTTGGGAAAATGCCTTTGAACAAGCCTTGCTGCTGGTGCTTTTGGACGTGGTTCGGCGGGAGATGAGTCCCAGGGCTTACCTGGCGTTTGAACTTTTTACGCTCCACGAAATACCTGGAGCGAAGGTTGCAAGGCAAACGGGCTTGACCCGCAACGGAGTATATCGGGCATGCAAAAGAGCCTTGCAACGGCTGAAAGAACTGGGTGCCGCATATCGCGAGGACGGGCAACTCAGCGAGAGCATCATACAGGCGCTTCGCTCGCAGCCGCAGGCCGCCGTCGAGCAGACGCTTGCCACGCGAATCGAAAAAAGCATGCAATCGAGGTGAAGGGGGAAGGATGAAGGATGAGGGATGAAAAAACGCTGGCGGTTTAGCACGCCTATTTCAAGCATGAACTGAAAACTGATGACTGATAACCAAGAACCTCCGCAAGTGCAGGATTATGACCTGATTCGGCCCATCGGCGAGGGCGGATTCGGCCGGGTGTGGCTGGCGGCCAATCAAACCACCGGGCGTTTGCGGGCAGTCAAGTTGATTCCGTTGCGGCGATCCGGTGCGACGGACGCGGCCGGTCGTGAGATCGTATCGCTTACGCGCTTGGAAGTGAATCTGGGCCATCGGCACCAGAATCTTTTGAGCATTCACCATGTAGGCAAGACGGCCGATTATCTGTTTTACGTGATGGACCTGGCCGACGACATCTCGGGACGACCGGCGTCGGATTTTTGTGAGGGCTTATTTTCACAGAAGAGCATAGAAGCGGATGCCGACGTGAATGTCCCTCACCCTAGTCCTCTCCCTTATCCCAGCCCTCACCCTAACCCTCTCCCAAAGGGAGAGGGGATATATAGAAATTATCTTCCGGCGACATTAAGGAAACGCCTGGAAAGCGGTCCACTGGATCCAAAGGAGTGTTTTACATGTGCGCGGCAATTGACGGCCGGATTGGCTTCGCTGCACCAGGCGGGCATGGTCCATCGCGACGTGAAACCGGCGAACTGTCTTTTCGTCGGGGGAGAATTAAAGCTCGCCGATTTCAGCCTATTGACCGAAGCCAGCCCGTTGGTTTCCAGGGCGGGAACGGAAAAATACATGCCGCCTGATGGACGCATGGATGCCCGCGCCGACGTGTATGCCGCCGGGTTGGTGATATATGAAATGGTCACGGGATTGCCTGCGGACCGATTTCCCGGCCTGGGCGAATTGGGCCGGCGGGTCGTGGACGATCCTTTTTTAAGTGTTCTGATCCGCGTAGCCTTGCGGGCCTGCGAAGGAGATCCTCAACGTCGGTATCGGGACGCCCGGGAAATGCTGCAGGAATTGAAGGAACCCGATCCGCGGACCGCATTACGCCGAAAACGCGTAAAATGGCTCATATCGGCCTGCCTGACATGTATTGCCGCACTGCTGCTAATATGGACGGGAGCATGGCCAAGCCGACCGCCGCTGGTCCACGTCAATTTTACTTATCCTTTTGAAGCGACTATTTACCTGGACAATATTCTGCAGGTCGATGCAGAGGGACATCCATACCGGACGCCTTGTACAATCGAAGGCCTGCAAGCGCGAACTTATCACGTCATGCTGAAGCACGATGAATTGGGAGAACTGGACGCGGGCTTAAAAGATTTCTCCAAAGATCGGCGGATAGGGAAATGATGATGCTGATATTTTTGGTTCCCGCGCCGGAGCGTGGGAACCAGGAGATTGGAAAGGCACAGAACACCCTCACCCTAACCCTCTCCGGGCACCGACCAAAGGTTGGTCGGGAGAGGGGACATCCACGGAGCCTCTCCCGAAGGGAGAGGGAAAGAGTGAGTTGGCTATCGAAATATCAGGATCAATAGCCAGATAAGCAAAATGAAGATCACCAATCCTGCCGTGGAGGTGATGAGTACGGAAATAGGGTTGTGGATGGAGAACCAGTCGTTGGCGGAGGGAATTTGCATCTCTTCCGACGAATCCTGCTCGTTGAGTAAATCCAAAATGGTAACTATGCGGTTGGAACTGCTGTCGGAGCTCTCGCTTATTTGGGGCAATTCCGGATAATCGATTTTGGTTTCGGGCAGGGGCATCGATTCGGCATGCTCGGGGGGTTCCGGGCGATTGGGATAAATTCCGTGAAGCCGCTGCATCTGTGGAAGCGCCACGGGCGGAGAACGGGGGCGAATGGGTTGCGCATTTTCGCCCAGTTCGCCGGTGGGGGCGTCGGCCAAGGGACCTCCGGGCAGCCAGGGTTTTATCCGCTCTTTTACGGCTGTTGCCGAAGGAATTCGCTGCGATGGATCCTTGGCCATCATGTCGGCCAACATGTCGACGAACTCCCCGCTTAAACGCGGATTCAACAAGCGGGGATCGAGGGGGCGGAGTTCGAGGTGTGCCCGGGCTTTATCGCTGGTCGAGCCGCCGGGAAAGGCGACCTTGGCAGTGACGATGTAATACAAGGTGCAACCCAGGGCGTAAATATCCCAGGCCGGGGTGGGAGTCCAAGGATCTTTTACCTGATCGGGGGAAAGATAATCGGCCGTGCCCACGATTTTGCCGTAACGGGGATCGTTTTCGGCGGTCGATTCCAGTGGTCCGGCCAGGCCCAGGTCGGAAAGTTTAGCATCGCCCGCTGGGGTAACGAGCACGTTGCCTGGTTTCACATCGCGGTGGATGATTCCCTTGGCATGGGCGTGTTCCAATCCATCGGCCACTTGATAGATGATGTTTGCGGCCGCGGTCATACATAATGGGCCCGCCCGGCGTATGAGTTTGCGGAGATCCACTCCGTCAACATATTCGGTAACGAGATAATGTACTTTGCCGTCTTGTCCGGAATCGACGGCCGCGACCAGTTTGGGGTGATGGAGACTGGCCATTGCGCGGATTTCGCGGGAGAAATTGGCTATGGCTTCGGGCGTACATTTATTGCGGGGCAAGACTTTGATGGCCACCGCGCGGCCGACTTTATCGAGCTGGGCCTTGAATACTTGGCCCATCCCGCCCTTGCCTATGGAATCGACGATCCAATAGGCGCCTAAATTGAATTTCGTGCGGCCGTCGAATAATTGCTTGGCCTGCCAGGGATTAAGCAGGCCCATCTCAATCAGCCGATCGGCCAACTGGAGATCGGTGGGCGGGGCGTTGGCATCGGACACGTTTCCATGCGACCAGCGCACGCCTGCTCGAGCCTCATCGAGTTGCTTTTCGCTAAGCAATCCGCTGGCCAATACGCATTGTTCAAATGGAGATCGTTCGACCCAACTCATGAAAAAGACCTATACCTTTAACTTAATACTACAATAACTATGAGTAGGCGAAGTCGCAAGCGGTTCAGGAAGGCTCGCTTACCCCCCAACGATACCAGGCATCGGGCAAAGGGGCCTCCAGTACAATTCGTTCCCCTTTAACAGGATGCGCGACCACCAAGCGCCGGGCGTGAAGTGCGATGCCCAAGGGAAAACTCTGCCGGCTGCCGTATTTACGGTCGCCTAGGATTGGATGTCCATGGTGGGCAAACTGGAGTCGAATTTGATGTTTTCGGCCCGTCTTTAACGCAATCTCGACCAGCGACCAACCTTCGGTAGGTGCCCGGCCCTGAATATCCGATAGTTTTCGATATGTCAGATTTGCCAATTTGGCGCCCGGGAATCCGGGCCCGACAATCCGCATGCGGTGATGCGGTTCGTCCTTGCCGAGGTAATCGGTCATAGTGCCCGCGGCCGGTTGCAATGCCCCTTCAACTACCGCCCAATATGTCTTTTCCACGGCGTGTGTGCGAAACTGCTCGGTCAATCGCGCGGCGGCCTTCGAGGTCCGGGCGAACAGTACAACCCCGGTCACCGGTGCGTCGAGCCGGCTCATCACGCCCAAGTACACATTGCCGGGCTTGTTGTATCGGCGTTTAATATAATCTTTGGCATGTAAAAACAGGCTGGGCTTATCGTCCGAAACGCCTACCGTGGCCATTCCCGCCGGTTTTAACACCGCCAGCAAGTGGTTGTCTTCGTAGAGAATACAGAGCTTTGGTTTGGGCATTGAGATGGGAAGTCGCACAGTTGATGTATGGCCACGGGGTTGCAACCCACTGACTAAATGCACAGTATAATGAGATATTAGTTTATAGTAAAAAAACTTGCCTGCACATAGTAGTCCGCACAGACCATTAGGAATTGAGATTGCATACGCCTTGTGTGGATGAGCGGACGATGACACATAGTTTGTGCGGAAGAAAAGACAACGGCACACGGAGTGTGCCTACTACAACGGAAAAACTATGATTATGCCGCCAATGAAACTCATACTTGCCAGCCGGTCGCCGCGGCGCCGGGAATTGCTTGAAGAAGCCGGCTATAGGTTCGAGGTTTGCCCGCCGACTGAAGAGGCCGAATGCGGATTATGCAGTACGGAAACGCCCGCGGAATCGGTTGCCCGGTTGGCCCATCAAAAAGCGGCCGATGTGGCCCGGCGAGTCGGCGAAGGCATCATATTGTCCTGCGATACGGTTGTGGAGTGCAACGGACAGATTCTGGGCAAGGCAGCGGATGAAGATCACGCCCGACAAATACTGCAAATCCTTAGCGGGCAAGAGCATCGAGTTTTCAGCGGATTGTGCCTGTGGAAAATTCCCGAGGGCAAACCCCGGACCCGGGTGGCCATAACCTCGTTGCGCATGGATGCGCTCTCGCAGACGCAACTCGATGAATATATTGCCGGCGGCCAATGGGAAGGCAAGGCCGGGGCGTTCGGGTACCAAGACCGGCTGGGTTGGGTGCATATTGTCGAAGGCAGCGAGTCGAACGTAGTCGGCCTGCCCCTGGAACTGCTGGCGGAAATGCTGGGGGAAATTTAACACCAATCCCAGATTATTTATGGACTAGGATTTTTAACGCATAGTGCGGAACACCAGCCCGAAGTGCAAGCGAGGGTAAACTATTTGCCATCCCTCGCTTGCGCTTCGGGCTAGTGTAAATTCATGAATAATACAAAGTAATCAATAATAGCGGGCTTTTTGCCCCTCTTCCCTGCATTTTCGATTCCTGATATGCTTATCTTTGTTAATATGCAGGGTGATTTTAGAGTCCGGCATGTTAATAAGCACCACTAGCTCAATTGGATAGAGCATCGGTCTACGGAACCGAAGGTTACAGGTTCGAGTCCTGTGTGGTGTACTTTATTGACCACTTCCAAGGGCTTGTCCGTCTTGCGGTCGGTTTTCATCTTGGCGACCGCAGTGCGACGCCTAATGACAAATCTAAACGGTGCGGTTCCGCCGGGTTCGCTTAGCCGACCGTTTGCAAGTCGCATCGGCCTTCCCGATATTCCCCACCTTTAAACCAGAATTTTGGCGTTTGAAGGCGGTTTTTATCCCTAATTGACGCCTGGCTAGGCAAAGTCTGCCAGCTAATGGCGTATTTCTAGGGGGGGTATTATTGACAAAAATAGGGGGAAGGGTAGGATAGCTGTCAAGTCTTACTTTTATGCATGCCTATCTTTGAGGCAGCGTTAGCACCCGGTCATCCATTTCTGATTGTATCAGAACGGCCTGGCGTGTGATCTTTAACGTGGTTCGTTTGTTGCGGGCCAATCTTCCATAGTTCAACGTGACAGGGCTTTCCTGCATGTAACATTTTTTCACCTGAAATAAGGAGAAACCTACAATGTGGTACAAATTAAATCGGATGATTTTGGCAGCGGCCGTAGTTCTACTAACTGCCGGGATGGCGCAAGCGATAAACATCGACATGGTGCCCGTGAGCAATCCGGGTTTTGGGGGGGTGGACTATTTCTACAAAATTGGCAAGTGTGAAATTACAGCCGGTCAATATACGGCATTCCTCAACGACCAGGCTGGGTTTTTTGACCCCTACGGCCTTTACGATAGCAGCATGGCGACCACTAATATTGGCTCGCAAATTACCAAAAATGGCAGCGTTTACACGGCAACCTTGCCAAATCAACCGGTGAATTTAGTCTCTTGGGGCGACGCATTGAGGTTCTGCAACTGGATGCAAACGGGCACAACCGAGTTCGGGGCTTATACGCTCGCCAGCCATACCGACTGGACCTATTACTCGTCCGTTACTCGTAATATTGGAGCTACGTATGTTATCCCTACCGAGAGCGAATGGTACAAGGCGGCATATTACGACCCGAACAAGGGCGGCAACGGTGTCGGTGGCTACTGGCTCTATCCCACAAAGAGCAACGATGCCCCGACCAACGTGTATCCCTCGACGAGCACCAACAACGCAAATTACGTGAAAGACGGCTACACACTCGGCGTTACACCGTGGACCACCGAAGTCGGCTCGTTTGCCAACTCATTGAGTGCCTACGGCACATTAGACCAGGGCGGGAATGTAATGGAGTGGATGGAAACGACCGTTCCCGTTGAACAGTATTCGTTGGCTGTGCAGCGCGGCGGGTCGTACGGCGACGACTCGTCCATCTTGGCCGCCTCCTTTCGCACCGCCGATATCCCGACGGAGGAGGGCGCCAGCTTTGGGTTCCGCGTAGCACTTGTTCCTGAGCCAGGTAGCATCACGTTATTGATTGTTGGTCTTATCAGTCTATTAGGTTACACTTGGCGGCGGTGGAAGCAATTAGCATAAGGTTTACTCATCCTTCTAAAGGCACTATATCAGAGGCAGCGTTAGGATCCGGACATCCGCATACAGTACAAAAATGCATCTCATCTTTTCGGATGGGGATAGGAAATTATCTCAATTTGGTTAGTTTGGTCGCACGTCCAGACGCTTTTTTCAAAAGGAGACTCATTATGAAGTATTTCTACATTGTGTCGTTGATTGTCGCGGTATTATCAAATACATGCGTGGTCCAGGCAGAGATTACTGATGTCACTATTTCGGATGAAAATAGTGGCGTCCTAGGTTTTTCAGGAGCCGATACAACTATCTATTCAGATTGGACTCCCTCCTCACCAGCTATGTACATTTATGTGAATGTGATGGTGGACTCAGCCTTAGACTCGTACAATATCTTTGAAGATACCACAAGCCAAGGCGCGGGATTCATCCGCAATTCCACTCATGGTGATTGGACAGGCTACAATTTCGAGATCATCAATCAAAGCGGAGGACCGTTCACCTTCTCCCAAAATGCACCAATAAGTTATGATGTTTTTGGAAGTGATATGACTTCGCCCAACTTGATTACCGTTTATAATGGAGGTCTTATCTCAGGATCGGACTTCCACGCCACGCTTCGGATCAAGGCAGAGTCCCCCGGCTCATTTACGATCCAGGAGTACTTCTGGTTTCCTGAACCTTCCACCTTCACCATGCTCGGCAGCGCTGCCCTCGGCCTGCTTGCCTACACTTGGCGACGGCGGAAGTGTGCAACGTAGAGGCATAAAAGCAACCGGACCGCCTGCCAATTTTCATTTTCGCATTATAGCCAAAACCGAAAAACTGTAAAAATCCCCAGACGGGAATGTAATCAATATGCGAGCCGCCCTGGGGTCAGACGGGGGTGGGCATTTGCCTCCATAACATTTTCCCATGCAACGCTTTATGAACGCGCGTTACCGTAGGTTGTTATTAGATGCATTTGCATAATAGGAGGGTGGCAATCCTTGGGGTATTAGTCTGTCAATCAGGCTATTAGTAGAATATGTTAGTCATTTCCCTTACGAGATTTCAACAACTTGCTTGCTTCTGTCGGCAAAATGAATATATATCCGAGTTGGGCGACGACTTTCGGGCACAAAAGGGGGCAAGGAATTACCTTGTTATTTCACAATAACGTGATGTATCATTTTTGGTTAATAACTTTCATTGGGACCGACATCGGCCGATGATGGTCAGTTTTTTAGTTTTGCCTGAATATGTCCAAGCGAAAAAAATCTTTCGATGATAATAAACAGGCTCGCCAAGGCCGATCGGGAACCTCTGCACCATTGGAGATGAACCTTAGTGTATTGGCAGGAATAGCCATAATCGTCCTAGTCGCCTTCCTTGCTTACCTGCCTTCCATAAACGGCGGATTCGTCATGGACGATGATGATCTTCTCACAAACAATCCTTTCATAAAGGTCTCTGACGGCCCGTATCGCCT
>JBEKSO010000103.1:0-13618 GCA_049516935.1 Thermoguttaceae bacterium | reverse complement strand
GGCCATATCGTATTTGCAAACCCTGGGAGAATTTCTGGTGGAACGGGCGGGATAGAATTTTAAATTGATGGTTTTAAGACGTATTGCCTGTGTTTTTTATTGCAAATTGAAAAATGCAAATTGAAAAATGCAAATTGATCTAACACAAAGATGAAAATATCGCTTACTAGAAGGCATTCAATCCTTGTTCAATTTAAAATTTGCAATTTGCAATTGACAATTTGCAATAAGTTTTGACTGGTGCGATCCCACGGACCGTGGGAACGAGAATTTGACAATACTATGACGTTTCTGCATCCCTGGGCAATTGTGATGGGCGTGTTGGCCGCGGCCGCGCCGGCGGCGATTCACTTTCTCACACGCCCGCGCCCGCTGCGGATGTCCCTCTCGACCCTGCGATTCGTGCGCGAGGCCGTGCACCAGCGCCGCAGTTGGCATCGGTTCCGGGACATTTTACTGTTGGCGTTGCGTACGCTGGCCGTGTTTTTGATCGCCTTGGCTGTTGCCCGGCCGCAATGGGGAAATCGTGCGCTGATATCCGACGTTCAAGGCGACGACGCGGTTCGAGTTGTAATTTTAGACGTCAGTCAGAGCATGGCCGCCGCGGACGGCGCGGTGGAGCAGATCGAGCGGGCTCGAACCATGGCCGCCAATTATTTGCGATACCGGCCGGGATTGGCGGCCAATCTGATCGTTGCAGCCGCGCGGGCGGAAGCGGTTTTCGAAAGCCCTTCCGCCAATTTCGAGGCCTTGCGCGAGGAGTTGGCCCGCTGCCGCGTATTGCCGCAGCGCTTGGACATTGCCCGGGCCCTGGATCTTTCGGCCCGGATGTTGGCGCCTGCTTCGGCGGGCGACCATCGACGGCGGGAATTGGTAGTGGTGAGCGACTTCCAACGCTCGAATTGGACCAAGGCCGATTTTTCCCTCTTGCCCGCCGACACGCAAATCCAATTGGAATCGGCCGCCCCCGCTAAAACCCTGCCCAACCTGGCGATTTTACGCGTGGAAGGGCAAACCGCCCGATCGCCGTCCGGCGGCATGCATTTGGAAATCGACGTGGGCAACTATTCGCCTCTCGCGCAAAAAGTAAACGTGGAAGTTACCCTGGGCGACGCGAATTGGCGGATATCGGGCATGTGTCCGGCCGGGCAATCCACCACTTTGACCGAGGAAATCGGCATTCGCGGCACGGGTTGGCAATCGGGTGAGGCGCGCCTGGAAGGAATCGACGACGCACTGGCCGCCGACAACCTTTATCCCTTCGTCGTGCACGTCCGTCCCAAGCCGACGTACGCTCTTCTCACCCGGCAGCCGGCGACCGAGCGGCCCTCGTCCAGCCATTTTCTGGAATGCGCATTAGTCCCGGACGGGCAACTCAAGGAAAAGGCGTCGGCCACTGTGCTGCGTTTGGATCCGTCAACAGCGGACCAGGCGGCGCTGGCCCCGGCCAATCTGATTTTGCTTGATCATCCGGGCAAACTTTCGGAGGAGACCGGCAGGCTCTTGGCTGGATTGATGCGCCGCGGCCGCCCGATCGTTTACGTGGCCAGCGAATTGATCGACGCCACGAACCTGAAAAATCTGGCTGAACTTGCGGGCAGCGGTTTGCAAATGCCCGTCGAGTTCGCCCCGCCGCCGTCCGGTCAAATTCGCCGCGATTTGTTTTACACTTCGGTGCGCCGGGAAAATCCGGCCTTTCGCGTGTTCGGCGATAATCTCGACGCGGTCATGGGCAGGCTGCGTTTCGCGGGCGGACTGGCTTCCAGGCGTCTGGAAAACGGCTTGGAAAACGACATCCTGGCTACTTACAACGACGGATCGGCGGGCGTGGTGATTACGTCGTCCGACGCCGGGGCGATGGCCGTTATCAACGCCGACTTGGGCACTTCGAATCTGCCCAGAACGTCGGCCTTCGTGCCCATGATCAACGAACTGCTCGCCGAGATGCTGGACCGCGGGCGCGGCGCCGATTCGGCCTTTTGCGGCGAGCCGCTGGCTGCCCAGTTGCCCTCCGATGCCGGACCGTCGATCGGTTTGCGAGTTGTCACACCCGTGGCGCGCGGCGCGGAGATCGAAACTAACGCCTGCGGCGAATTGGTCGATGAGGCGGCGTCTACCGTGTGGCGCTGGCCGTCGCCGACACAGCCCGGAGTGTATCGCATCCAGCGCGACGCGGCTACGGTGTTTTCACTAGCCCTCAATCTTCCCCCCGAAGAAAGCCAATTGGAAAGCATGAAGCCCGAGGTCTTGACCGGCCGGTTGGGCGCGGGACGCAATATCGTATTCCGCGGCGCACGTGACAACAGCCAGCGGCACGACGATTTTTGGTGGTGGTTTGCCGCGGCATGCGTGGTTTGTATGTTGGGAGAAACATCGGCATTACTGGTATTTCGCACTTGAAAAAATAAATGTGTTGGGGCAGCAGTTTAACTGCTGCCCAAACATTAGGTTCAATAATATAAAAATGAAATCGATTACCTTTGATCCTTACATCCCCTGGTCGCTATGGACTACGATGGCGTTGATCGCCGTCGGGCTTATGGTCTGGTATGCGATATCAGGGCGGAATCGTTTGCCCCGCGCCCGCTGGTGGTTTGTGGTGGCGCTCATGTCGGCGGCAGTGGACGCTCCGCTTACAATTTTATTGAATCCCACCTGGCAGGAGCGGATTCCGCCGCCGCCCGGAAAGCCCTTGCTCACGGTGCTGGTCGACCGATCGGGCAGCATGGATACGCGCGACGCCGGCGACGGTCAGACGCGATTCCAAGCGGCCGCGGCTATTGCCGCAAAAACAGCTATGGAACTGGGCGACCGTTACGAGGTTTGCATTCGCTCGTTCGCCGAAAGTTCATCGCTCTCATCGGCCGAAACCATAGGCGGCGAAAAACCGGAAGGCCCGTCGACCGACATCGCCGCCGCGATCGAGCAATCTCTGGCCGACGACCGGGCCCAGGGACAGGCCATCGTTTTGCTCAGCGACGGCATACACAACGTCCTGGGCGGAACCGAACGCCTCCGCCGCTCCGCGGCCAAGGCCAAGGCCGTCGACGCCCCGCTGTTCGTCAAAACCCTTGGCGGCCAGGCGGGCGTTCAAGACATCGAGGTCGCCTTGCAACAGCCGCAAGAATTGGCGTTTATCGGCCAACGCGTTCCGGTGGCGATCAACGTTCGGCAGCGCGGTTCAAGCGCTTCGCGTGTGGAACTTTCGCTTATAGCGGACGGCAAGCTTGTGGAAAAGCACAACGTGAATCTCAAGCCCGACGACGTGGCGGAAGACACGTTTTACATCACTCACAAAACCAACGGTCTGTACCGCTATGAAGTCCGGGCCGAGCCTTTTTACTGGGAAGTGACCCCGGCGAACAATTCGGCTTCGTTGTTGTTGCGGGTGGTCGATCAGCCGGTTCGGGTGTTGTTATTGGAAGGCAAACCATATTGGGACACCAAATTCCTGGTGCGAACATTGTCGATGGACCAGTCGATCGAACTGGTCACCGTAGTGCAGCTTGCCGAAGGCAGACTTTTAGAGAGAAAGATACCCAGGCTTGCGGCGCCCACTGGCAAAGCCAGTGGCACTCATGCGGCAGATGGTGGCACTAATGAAAAGGCCGATGATAATCCGACGAAAAATGCGGACGCGGAAAAAACTCCGGCGGCCGAGGATTCCAATACGGCTAAACCGGAATCGCCCGACCAATGGACCATCGAAACGGACGCGGGCAAGTTTCTTTCCGACGCCCAATCGCTGGCCTCGTACCAGATCGTGATTCTGGGCCGCAGCGCGGAAATCTTTTTGACCGACGACTCTTTGATTAAATTGAAAAAGTGGCTCAGCGAGGGAGAAGGATCGCTGGTGTGTTTTCGCGGATCGCCCTCCTCGCAGATCGGCCAGCGTTTGGGCGACTTGATGCCCTTGCGCTGGACGCCTACCGCTGAAACGCGATTTCACGTGCAATTGACCGGGGCCGGCCAGGCCTTGCGCTGGCTGCCAGCCGGCGCGGACGGTGTCGATCCCCTGGCCGATTTGCCTTCACTGGCCACCGTGGCCCGGCCTGAATCGGCCAAGGCACTGGCCGTGGTGCTGGCCACGGGCGCGTCGGGCGCAGGCGGCGAGGCTGCGCCGGTGATTTCTTATCAGCCGGTGGGCAACGGCCGGGTGGTGGCGATCGAAGGGGCCGGCATGTGGCGCTGGGCCTTTCTGCCTCCCGAAAAACAACAAACCGCCGAAATCTACGCCTCGCTCTGGCGGAGCCTGGTCCGCTGGCTGGCTGCGAACATGGGCCTGTTGCCCTCGCAACACCTTGCGCTAAAGACTGATAAAGTCGCCTTTAGCAGCGATGAAAATGTCTCGGCGAATTTGTTGGTCCGGCAGTCCTCGGGCGATGCGCCCCAGGTCGAACTCAGCGGCCCGGCACTCGATCACCCCAGGTTGACCGCCTGCGTGCCGCGGGGAAATTATCCCGGACAGTATTATGTTTCCTGGGGACGGCTGCCCGAGGGACATTATTCGGCCCGCGTGGCTGGCATCGAGAAAAACGAGGTCTCGGGCATAGTCGATTTCGACGTGCAAGGCAACTTGACTGAGCGTCTGGACGTCCGCGCCCAGCCGAACTTGATGAAGTTTCTGGCCGTTCAAAGCGGTGGAGCGGTTTTAGATAGCGTCGATCCCGCCCTGCTGGCCCGGCATGTCGAGCAACATCTCAGCCAAAGCCGGCCCACACGCACCGCGCATACAACGGCCTGGGATCGCTGGTGGGTGTTGTTGGGAGCGTTTGGACTTTGGGCCGCCGCCTGGAGTTATCGCCGCCATAGCGGATTAGTGTAAATTCAAAATGTATGTGATTAAAAATGAATTTTTAAATATCCTTTCAACTAACAGGCACTTAACAACACGAACAGTAAATGCCCTTTTATCTAGCCCAGGCGTTTACGCCTGGGGCCGGAAGCCGTTACCAAAAATTAGAAAATGTCAACCCCGTTCACGGGGTTCATTCATTCACATCTTCTGTCGCCCCTAAAGGGGCTGATAAAAAGGATAGAGAATGTTTCTCATCCCAGGCGTAAAACGCCTGGGCTATAGAAAAGAAATCCAAATTAGCAGTTAAAGTATTAAGGAATAGAATAATGATGGACCTCTCGCTTCAAGCATATCTAGGCCGCGTGCGGCGGCGGTTGTTGGCCGTGGGCTGGGCGGCCGGATTCGTTTGGGCAATCGGAGCCGCTTTGGCCGTGTTACTCGTTGGCGTCTGGCTGGATTTGCTGTGGGAACTCTCCACCGAGTGGCGCGTGGCCCTGCTTTGGGCAGCCGGGATAACGGGGACCGCTTTGGTCGTATTTTTTGCCGCAAAGGTCATTCGTTTCAGCCGAGACCGGTTGGTCGCGCGGCGATTGGACCGAGCGTGCGCTTCCGGCGGGGTAATCCTGACCGGCGTGGAACTCGACGAAACCCTTTGCCTTGCGCGGATCGGGCAGTCCTCGGAACTGACCGCCGGGTTAGCCTTACGGGCCGTATCTCACGCCGCCGAGGTCGCCCGTCGTGTATCGCCGGCCCAAGCCGTGCCGCTACGGACTCTTCGCCGATCCTTGACTGCCTTCACGTTGATGATGAGTTTGGTGGGCGTGGCCGCGGTTTGCCTGCCCGGATTGGTGCAAACACAATGGAGCCGTCTTTTTCACCCCTTTAATGACGTGCCGCCGTATTCGCCCACGAAATTCGAGGTGACGCCGGGCAACGTCGAGGTGATCTACGGCAAGGAACTGGAAATCCGGGCGAAAACCATCGGCCCTCCGGTCGAGCAGGCCGAACTGGTGATAGATAACGGGCGCGGTCAAGAGCAACCCTTGCCCATGTTTCCCGAGCCCGGCGGTACCTGGCGGACCGTGCTCTCCAAAATTACTGAACCGGCCGAATACTTCGTTCGTGCAAACCGCGCGCGGAGCGAAAAATATCGCATCCGGGTCATCACACTTCCACGAATAGAGAGCGTGCGTTTGCGGATCACCGCGCCGGCTTATGCCAACCGCCCGCCGTACATTGGGCCCTTGCCCAAGGAAGGCGTGGCCGGGCTGCAGGGCACAAAGGTTCAGGTCTCGATCCGCAGCAACCGGCCGCTGCGAGGCGGCAAGATGGAAATTACCGCCTGTGGTCAAAAGTCCGACATAGCAATGAAACCGGCCCTATCCGGCGGCCGGGAAGCGGTGGGCCAGTTCGAAATCACATCCGACGGCAAGTTCGAGTGCCGCGTTATCGACGCCGACGGCCAGACGTCGGAAGAATCGTTTTCCGGCGGCATAACGCTGCTGGCCGACGAGCGTCCTTTCATCCGCTTGACCCAGCCGCCGAAGATGTCGCTGGCCACGCCCAACGCCTTGCTGCCGGTGGCCGTCTCGGCCGAGGACGACTGCGGCATAACGCGCTTGGAGCTTTTCCGCAACCTGAACGAATCCCGGTTTCTACCCAAGGCCGTTAAAATGCCGTCTCGGCCCCCGCGCCGAAATGACGCGGCATTCCAATTACCGCTGGCAAGTTACGGATTGCAACCGGGCGACGTGATCAAACTCTTCGGGCGCGTGGAGGACAACGACCCGGCCAGCGCTAAAGGCGCGGAAAGCACCGTGGCCACGGTCCGCATCATCTCCCAGGAAGAGTTCGAACAGATGCTTTATACGCAAAAAGGCATCGAGGCCCTGATGTCCAAGTACCAGGCGGCCGAGCGTCGCCTGGAAAAAATGGCCAACGAAATCGAAGACTTGCAGAATAAAATCAAAAATAAGCCGCCCGATGAAGCCGTCAGCGAGGAAACCCGTGAAGAACTGCGGCGAATGGAACTCTCGATGCTCGAACAGGCCGAGGCCATCGACAAATTATCGAAACAGAAACTGCCCTTCGACGCCGACAAGAATTTCACGCCGCAATTGGATGAGATGATCCAATTGACCGATGAAATGGCCAAGGAGCTAAAAAAGCTGGAAGATTTAAAGGACATGCACAACGAGAAATTGGCCGGCGAGCTGGGCAAAATGGCCGATCAATTGTCCGCCCGGCGCAAGTCGTTCAACCAAATGGTTTCCATGCCGCTGCAGAAATTGGAGGCCGTTTTCCGTCTGATGGTCGATGAGCAACGGTTTATCGCCCTGGCCCAGTGGCAGCGGGACCTGGCCGAACGGCTGTCGTCCCTCAAAGGCCGCGACGGCGAAGACAATCCGACGCTCAAGGCCAGGCTGCGGGAAATGGAGCAGGAGCAACGTCAGATCCGCGAGGAACTGGGCACGTTTCTTAGCGACATCGACGAACACGTCCAGCGCCTGCCCAACGATGCCGACATGGACGAACTCCGCCGGTCGGCCGCCCAATTCGTCAAGGACGTGCGCGCCAGCGGCGCGACTGAGACAATGACCGAGGCCGAGTCGGCCTTGATGGAATTCATCGCTACCCGAGGTTATGAAAAAGCCAAAAAATCGGCCGACATCCTGGAAATATTCATCAAAAAATGCGACGGTAATTGCCCCTTGCAAGGAAATTGCCAAGGGCACATCTTGTTTCAGCCCACATTGGGCGACGGATTGGGAAATACCCTGGGTCAGTTGTTGGGCGGCATGGGCGCGGGAAACGGCCCCGGCATGGGCATGGGCGGTTTCGGGTCCATCGGACTATACGGCGGTTTGCCTATCGCCGCAGGCATGGAAGGTTGGATGGGCAACGTAAATATGCTCTGGAATCCCAGCGGCCGTTCCCCCGGCGCCGTTCCAAATGCAAATCCCGATGCGTCCACGTCCCGGGAAAATCAGAGCATTGGAAACGCTGCCGGGGCGAGCGAAGGCGAAACTCCCATCCAATATCGCCGCGAGGTTGGGCAGTATTTCCAACGCGTTTCGGAAGAAACCGGTGAAGTTTATCATTGATAGGTATCAAAACTCCCCTCTACCTTTGGGAGAGGGGCAGGGGGTGAGGGCGTAGAGAAGGAAAGCAATTTGATATGAAAGTATATCCTCCGTGATCTACCCTCGCCTTAACCCTCTCCCAAAGGGAGAGGGAACAATAATTAACGTATAAGGAACGAATTCAATGTACAAAATGAACTTGCTTAAACGCCTTTGTTATATTGCAATCGTCGCGGCCGCCATTGCCTGCCCGGTGTTGGGGGCCGAACCCGATGCCCGCCAATCGGGCGGAGAACCCGATGGCATCGTGCAGGTCGCCAATCTGGTGTACGCGGGCACCAAGAGTAGCCGCTGTTTTTCCGATCACTTTCTCATCAAGGCCGAAAAGGAAACGGCCATTTCCACCAGCCGGCGCTTCCATGCTGTCAAACTCAACAGCGAAAACCTTTACGAGTTCCCCCTGGTCATCATGACCGGCGAAGGCGACTTCCAGTTGTCCGACGCCGAGCGCGAGAGCCTGCGCCGGTATATCGAAAACGGCGGATTTTTGCTGGCCTCGGCCGGCTGCTCGTCGCTGGAATGGGATCGGGCCTTTCGCCGCGAAATGGCCCTGATCTTCCCCAATAATCCCTTGCAAACCATCGACATCGGCCATCCCATCTTTCACACGGTTTACGAAATCAAGGATCTGCACGGCCAACACGGGGCGGTGCATCCGCTGGCCGGAGTGAGCATCGGCGGGCGGCTGGGCGTGATCTATTCCCAGGACGGTCTGAACGACACCAGCCATACAACCGGCTGCTGCTGCTGCGGAGGAAATGAATTTACAAACGCCATCGACATCAACGTGAACATCCTGGCTTACGCCTTGACGTATTGAAAACAAACAGACCGCTTGCGGTTTCACGGATGAAACACTAAAAGCGCTCGCCGTTGGTTCGCGGCTAAACGATAAAAAAACGACTTTATTTTATGAATTTCGACGTTTTGCAATATGGAATATTCGTCCTGCTGTTGCTGGCCTGGCTGGCGGCGGGATGCCGGGGGAAAGTCGGCGGCGACGGCCGGCCCCTGGTTCTTGTCACAAGCGGCGATACGGCCGGCTGGATCGTGCCTTGCGGGTGCGCGACGAATCAATCGGGCGGTTTGCCCCGCCGCGGCGCTTTCATCGAACAGCTACGCCGGGAAGCGAATGTCGTTGCCGTTGACGTGGGCGGGGCCCCGCTGGGAACTTCGGCCTACGATCGGGTGAAATTCGAGGCCATTCTTGCCGGGGAAATGCTCATGGGCATTGCCGCGCACAACGTGGGTGCCGGAGAGGCCCGGTTTGGTCCGGAAGAACTACGACGCCTGGCCGCGATCCACAAAACACCTTTCATATCCACCAATGTTTTTGACGCTGCTGGCAACCCGATGGCCGAACCGCTGCGGTTCGTCGGGGCCGCCGGCCGGCGATTGGCCCTTGTCGGCGTATTGAGCGAACGATATGTCACTGACAAAATTCACGTCAAACCGCCGCGGCAGGCAATTCTGGAAACCGTCGAGCAAGCCGCCGGACAATACGATTCGCTCATCGTGCTGGCTTACCTTCCCGAAGAAGAATTGCGGGAATTGGCCCAGTCGCTTCCCGAGGCCGATGCGATCGTGGGCGGGCCGACCGGGCAGCCTATCGCGCCGAAGCAAATCGGTCCGGTGCTTTTGACCTCGGCGACCAACAAGGGCAAGTTCCTTGCCCGGCTCGATGCGCCGCCGCCCGGATCGGCCCGCGGTTGGACAGGCCGCATCGAGGAACTAAGCGATCGATACGCCGATGATCCGCGTCAAACGGCCAACATCGAGGAATTTCACCGGGAGCTTGCCCGCCGCGATTTCAGGCCCGATCAAACCTCCCTGGTCCAGCCGCTTTCGTCAAACTTGCCCCGGGATTTCGCCGTTGCCGGGACCGACGCCTGCCAGGAGTGCCATGCCGACGATTGCTCGCTGTGGCGAAAGTCCAAGCACGCCCAGGCTTGGAATTCTCTGAAACAAAAAAACGCCCAGTACGATCCGGACTGCCAGCGCTGCCATACCACGGGCTATGGCCTGCCGGGCGGGTTCGCCTCGGTCCATAGCGGCGGCCGTTTAACCGACAGTGGTTGCGAAAACTGCCACGGCCCATCGAAGGCCCATGTCAAAAATCCCGACGTGCTTACGGCATATTATGCCCAGGCAAAAGACCGCTGCATTTCCTGCCACGACCGCGAAAACAGCCCCGAGTTCAATTACGACAAGTATTGGGCCCGGATCGTCCACGGCGAATCGCTGGAGGAGTACGACGCCATGGAAAATAAAGAAGGGGATTAAACATGAGATTCACCGCGCTAGTTTTTTCAATTTTAGTCTTGATCGCCGGAGCGCTGTCCGGAGCGGAGGCGAAAAAAATCCAGTGGCTCTTGGACCTGAAAGCCGCCCAGCAACAGGCGGCCGGCGAGCACAAAGCGGTTTTCATTTTCGCGGGCGTGAAAGGATCGGCGGCTTGCCGAAAAATGGCGGCCGAAATCGAAACCCCGGCAATAGTGGATGAGTTGAACCAGTGCGTCTGCGTATTCCTGAACCTGGACGCCCAACCCAAGGAGGCGGAAGAACTAGGCGTGACCGCGGTACCCGCGCTGCGGCTTCGCACGCCCGGCGGCGAACTGACCGGCTCGCAGGACGGGTACTTTTCGCCGGACGAATTTTTAACGTGGCTGAAAAAATACCGCGACGAGGCGCTGGCCTCCGCCGACAGCGCTCTTACGGACTCCTCCGAGCCGGACGCCGCCGGCATTGCCCGATTGGTGCAACTGTTTGAACAGCGCAGCCCGACTATCCGCGAGGCGGCGATCCGCCGCTTGTCGTCCTATCCCCAGGCGGTCAAGGCCTTTCGCGAAGGCAATTTGTCGGCGCGTCTGGCGGCTCTCGAAATCCTGCAACAATGGAAGGCCCCGCTCGAGGAAATGGATCCCTGGCATCCGGAAACCCTGTCCGAAGAGCGTTTCCAACGTTTGGACAAGTGGCTCAGTGAAGACATGGATCAGAACCTGATCGCAAAGCCCAAGGAATTAAGCCCCGAGGAGCGGTCCGCCGCCCGGCAGGATATCGCCCGGATGTTGAAGGCCGACGAGGCCGAATCGGCCGCCATCTGTCATCGCCTGGCCCGATTCGGTCCGGCCTTGCTCACCGATGTGTATGCCCTGCTAAAAGACGTCTCCGGCGATCAGGACCGGCAGCGGCTCCTGGTCTTGCGCTATCGGTTGGTCGCCGCCGATTCGCTGGTGCTTCGCTGGCCCGGCGGATTGGTCCGGCTCGCCGAGAGCGATCCCAGGCAGAGGCAACGCGCTGCTGAGGAACTTGTCAATCTGGCCTCTGCGCCCGACCAGCCGCTTTTGACGGAATTGTTCAGCGATCCCGATCCGCTGGTGCGCGAAATCAGTCTCCGCGGCCTGCAGCACATCGGCGGAAAGGAGGCCAATGCCGCACTCGTGAAACTGCTCGCCGATCCGGAACTCAACGTGCGCTCGGCGGTCCTCAAACAACTGGAAGAAGCCCCGGATGCGGACATGCTTCCGGCGGTCGTGAATTATCTGAAAACCGAAAAAGACCCGGACCTGATCGTGCACGGGATCCGCTTTTTGCAGGAATCGAAGCAGCCGGAGGCGATAAAATGCCTGATCTCGCTTCTAAGCCACGAGAGTTGGCAAGTCCGGTCCGAAGCGGCCTCTGGCATCGGCAAATTGATGGAAAACAACAATTACAGCAGAGATCCGGAACTTTCCAACGATGATCCCAAGGCCAAATTACAGGCCGACGCTTACATGGCCCTCATCGATTTGCTCGATGACTCCGACGGTTTCGTGGTGGCCAAGGCGGTCGAAGGGCTGGCCAATGCCGACATGGCCGTGGCCGTGGATCCGCTTGTAAAGGCGGCCACGAAGCATCTCCAACTGGCCCCGGATATATTCTCCATGCTGGTTAACCACGCCAAAATGAAACAACAGGCCTTACCGCACATTCGCGAGTTCTGCAAGCACGAGGAGCCCGACATCCGCGCGGCGGCTATCGGGGCCTTGTGCCAGGCGGGCCAATATGACGTGGGCGATGAAGTCATGGCCGCGCTACGGGACAACGAAAGCAAAGTCCGAATCGCGGCGGCCTCGGGCATGTTCAAAACGCTCGAAAATCAACGCGATAACGCATGGCAGCAATTACATCAAGGCGCTATGCGAGGCGGAGACCAGGGCATTACCGTGGAATATGCGCCGCCGCCCACGGTTAGCGAAGGAATCCTCTCCTCGGCAATGCGATTTCTCTTCGGCGGGCCTGTTAGATCCCAATCGATAAAACCGGCACATCCCCATGAAATCCTGACTCCGCCGCCGAAACCGGCATTCGCTGATGTTGATTCGGTACAGTTTGATATCGTGAACCCGGGCCAAAACGACGCTTCAAGCGGCGCCGATAAAAAAGTCGAGCACAAGGAAGAGAAATCGAAAACCGCCGACGATGAGCCCGACCCCTGGGACCAATGGCTGGAAAATTTCTACGCCGGCCGGCAGCGTCCCAAATGGATGGCCGACGCCGTCGAACCGCTGGAGAAAATGCTCGAGGCTGAATCGGTCAAGGAAAAAATCGCGGCGGCCGTAACTCTTGTACCCCTGGGCAAAGCCGACGAGGCCCTGCCGGTGCTCAATGCCGCCTTGCGGTCGAATCCCGAATATATCGACATGGCGCGGGACGTCTTGCCCTGGTTGACGTGGGAGCGGCGGTTGAGACTTTTCCGCTATTTGCGTTCCTTGGCTCAAGGCGAAGAGGCTGCGGTGCAATTGATTTTCACCATGGACGAAACGCCTGACCGCCGGATGGCCGATCTGTTTTGGGAACTGTTGGCTGAAGATAATATTACCCAAACCAAGGCAAGGAGCCTGGAATCAGGCTTGATGCGTGCGCATCTCGGCATGCGGTATCTCCCCATGTCCAATACCCCCCCGTCAAAACGCAGGGAACTGATCCAAGACGCCAAAGCCCATATTGACTCGAAATCCGAATTCCAGCGTCTTGCCGCCTTGATGCTTCTGGCCAATGCCTCCAACGACGATGCCGCCGAGGCCGCGCCCCGGCTGATCGACGATCAACAATTAAGCGAATCTTCACGGCTCGATGCGTTCCAAATACTTCTGCTCGCAGAGCCCAAAAAGGATGCCGTGCAAACGGCCCTCGCGGCGTTGGAAAATGAAAACGCCGGGCGGAAAAAAATCGCCCTGAAATATCTGGTCCGCCCCAGCGTTTTGATGAATTTAAACAATGGATTCTTTTTAAACAGCTATACCGATTCAACAGCCGAGGTCGTATCCGGTTCCGATAAACTGATCGTGCCCGAACCGCCCAAAGGCGTCGAACCCGGGCAAATCCGCCCATTGATAAACGATCCCGACCCCGAGATCGCCGCCTCGGCGGGATATCTCCTGGCCCTCATGGACCAGCCCGACGGCATGGACGCCCTGCTGAAATATTGGAAAGGACAACCTAAAAAATACAACCAGTGGTCGCGCCTGGTTTATCGGGCCGTCGCGGCGCTCGACGATCCCAAGTACCTGCCCGTCTTAAAAGAAATCTATGCGAACCTCGAGCAATACGAAGTTCGGGAGTTCTACTGGACGATCCGCATCATGACCGGACCGGAAATCCTCAAATTCAGAAAACAAATCCGCGACGAACGCGG
>JBEKSO010000102.1:0-10861 GCA_049516935.1 Thermoguttaceae bacterium | reverse complement strand
GCTCACGGTTCTCTTTGTGAATCGCAGACACATGTTTTATTGGCAGAACGTTTAACATATTTTTCAAGTGAAGTAACAAATCGGTTGTTGAAACGTGCTGAGGAAATCGCACGACTTATAAACGCTTTAAAAGACTCTCTTAATCGTAAACCCAATCCCAAGAAATGACTTTTTTAACATTCACTATAAATCGTCCATTGGCTCACTGTCCACCGCCCACTGCCCACTGTCCACTCAATTAAACTCATGCCCAGATTCGTCAAAGAAAACACCGAGGCCGTAAATCCCGATTCCTTTTTGGACATCGTGGCCAGCGTGGTGAGCATCATGATAATCATGGTTGTCATGGAAGGGTCCCGGATCAAGAATGCGCCGATACAGGCGGCCATACAAAGCGATCCGCTCACGGCGGAATTGAAAAAAGACGTCCTCGAGGAGCAATCGCTGAAGGGCGACATTCTAAACTCGGCCGAGGAGATCGATCATCTAAAGCAGGAGGCGGCGGCACGATGTTTGCAACGCGACATGCTGGCCACCACAGTATCGGCATTGGAACAGAAAATCGAATCCCACCGCCGGCAACTGGACGAACAAAAACGCCGGCAATTCGATCTGACGCGGAGTTTGTCGGAAGCGCGGTTTGAACTCGACGAACTCGCCAAAGCCCGGCAACAAGCCGAAAACGCCGAGTCGGCCCCGATAGTAGTGGAAAACTACCCTACGCCGATAAGCCGTGCGGTCGACAACAATGAAGCCCATTTTCAGCTTTCCGGCGGTTCGATCGTTCATATTCCCCTGCAAGAACTACTGGAACAATTCCAGGCCGACGGACGGCGCAAGGTCTACAAGCTCGCGGAATTGCCGGAAATAACCGAAACCATCGGGCCGGTGGACGGATTCCGCTTGAAATACACGCTCGAACGCCGCGATACCACGCCTGAAGAAGTAAAAGCGACCGGCCGGATGGGAAGTTACGTGCAGTTGAAAAAATGGACGCTGATTCCCGTGGTCGACGCCTTGGGCGAACCGCCCGACGTGGCCCTAAACGAAGGTTCGGCGTTCCGCAAGGCATTGGTGAAACTTCGACCAGGGCAACACACCATCACTATCTGGACCTACGAAGACAGTTTCGACGCCTTCCGTCAATTTCGCAAGGAATTGTACCGTATGGGCTTCACTACCGCCGCCCGACCTTTGCCGCTCGGACAACCCATCACCGGTTCGCCTGAAGGCAGCAAATCAGCGGCGCAATAGAAAAGTGGAGAGTGGGCAGTGGATGGAGGACAGTGGGCAGTGTGCATCGCGAAACCGCAAGCGGTTTTTTCATCCTTCATCCTTCATCCTTATTGATCCATCTCTTCATCTTCGTCGTTCGGATCGCCGTCGTAGGGATAATATTTGTCCGAATCGTTGCCGTAGAAGTAATTCCCCATGAATTCCTGTAAAGTGTTGAAGTATGTGAAGGGATTATAACTGTCGTAGAATCCGCCCCATAAGCCGCCAAAGAAACCGAAAGTGTCCATGGACGAATCGAATAATGCATTCGGATCGCGATAAGGCGTTTTTTCTTTTTTATATTGATCTACCCGCTTGCCGGTCTTGGGATCGTTAGTGTACGTCGAGTTGTCGAACATCCAATCGTCGGAATCATCGTCATTTTGGGCCACGGCAGTCGCTACCGCCGGTTGAGCGCCAGGGCACTGAGAACTTGCGGCAATGACAAAAAAACCTGCCAATATTGCGGTCAGAGTCAGACCAGCCGGGAAGCAAAATGATTTGACACAGGCAGATAATTTCATGGTATAGCTCCTGGTATAATTATGACCATCTCTATGAAGTATAGGTCAAAATCGCTGGGAGATTCTGCTATCTTTCCCGTGTTTTTTGCCGTTTTTTTTGGATGTCGATTTGTTTCTAATAACATCCAAAACCGGTTCCAGACGGCCAATGTTTGTGAATCGCTAACTTGGGTGATTCTCTAGACTTGTATCATTCATCGTAGTGGGATTATTAGACGTGCATTTCTATATACCCCCTATGCAGGTAGTAAGGGTAATTAACTCGCCCTGTGCTCAACAACGTAGGAACCGAACCAAATTGATGTATGAGGCGTACTCTAATTGGGCGTGTTGATAGATGGAAACCCGCCGATTTTTTTAATCAAATTTCACAAAAACATCTTACAAGCGGTGGGCATTGGCCCCTGTCGCAAGGCTGGCTGGGGATATTCGGGCTCGGGACGGGGAAGTCACCCGTCCAAACCACCGGTCAAGTGCAGGGCTTTTGCCTTCCCGCTTGTTAGATGATAGGTAAAACGGAAAGTTTGAGGAACAGAAGATGGACGGACATGAGTCCGACCCGGTGCAATTGTACCTGGCGCAAATGGGCAATGTTCCGCTTTTTTCACGAGATGAGGAACACCGCGTAGCCGAACGGATCGAAAAAACCAGATATCGCTTTCGCCACAACCTGCTTGCCACTGGTCTTATGCTGCAAGCCGGCGCCGAAATGCTGCAAAAAATGCTTACCGGCAAGATGCGCCTGGAAAACACGTTGGTAACCACGATTTCCAGTCACGTGCAACGCCAGCGGGCAATAGCTTTAATACAACCGAATTTGCGTACGCTTTCGCATTTGATACAGCAAAACGTCCGCGATTTCGCCTTTGCAGTCAACAAACGTCATCCGGCCGCTCAGCGCCGCGTGGTCTGGCGGCGGATGATGTTCCGGCGGACAAAGGCCGTGCGATTATTGGAGGAGACGCCCATTCGCTGGCAGACTTGGCAGGTGGTTTTGGAAAAGCTCAAACAAATCGCCCGCCGCATGCAGGATATAGAGAAACAATTGGCCGATCCCATAATTCAGGCCGACAGCACGCGAATCGTGGAATTGCGCCGCGAATTGCGCCGTCTGGTAAGGCTGACTTTGGAAACGTCGCGTACCTTGCGGCAGCGCCTGGATAAAATCGCCCGATTTAAACATACATACGAGTCTGCACGCCGGGATTTTTCCGCTGCCAATCTCCGCCTTGTCGTATCAATCGCCAAGCGCTATCGCAACCGGGGCCTGAGCTTTTTGGACCTGATCCAAGAAGGCAACACTGGATTGATGCGGGCGGTCGACAAGTTCGAACCCGCCCGGGGATTCAAGTTCTCCACATACGCGACCTGGTGGATCCGCCAGGCCATCAGCCGGGCGATAGCCGACCACAGCCGCACCATTCGCGTGCCTGTGCACATGCAAACCACGGCCGAAAAAGTGATCGCCGCCGGAAATCGCATGACCCAGGAAAACACCCGCGCTCCCAGCCTGGAAGATGTGGCCGAAGAGTCGGGAGTTACGGTGGCGGTTACCGATCGGGCATTGAAAGTGAACCGGCATCCCTTGTCGCTCGACGAACCGTTGGGCGGCGAAGGCGAGAATTATCTGGGCGAATTGGTGCCTGACGCTCACGGCGGCGATCCGCTGGCGGGCTTGCACCACACCTTGCTCAAGGCCGGCATCGACGACGTTTTGCTATCGCTGAATTACCGTGAGCGGGAGATAATCCGCCTGCGCTACGGACTGTCGGACGGGTACGCCTACACGCTTTCCGAGATCGGCAAAATCTTTTCCGTGACCCGCGAACGCATACGCCAAATCGAGACCGTGGCCATGCACAAGCTGAAAGAGCCGACCTGCGCAAGGCGACTGGCGGGTTTTCTGGAACATCCCGAGCCCGTTAAAATGGAACAATTCCAGCCGGTAAATACGTAATGTCCTTTCGGCGAATCTAACCGGCATTTCCCAAATATTTGGCCCCCGGTGGTATTTAGCCCCCGCTGAACACACCGGGGGCTTTGGCTGCGGCTCCATGCCGCATCAGGAAAAGCGTTTAATCATGCAGTCAGGGTCGGAAAGTGACAAAATTTCCAAATATTCGGGTGGCATCAATTGCATGTTTTCGGATATTTTATTAGTTCAGCTTAACCGCGAAAGATACGCGGGCATTCGGCAACCAACCATTTGGATAAAAGTATTTAAAGCAGCTATCAGCGGTCGGCTATCAGCCTGATGTATTTTCCCCCGGCTGAATGCTGATTGCTGAAAGCTGAATTCCTTGCAGTTCATTGAAATGGGAGACAGTTCATGCAGATTGACGTCCAGCAAATTAAAGATCGCGTGGTCGAGCAGTCCGAGTCGGTGCATCGGCTGCTGGCCGAGCTTGGCAAGACGATCGTGGGCCAAAAGGAGATGATTTCCCGGCTGTTGGTGGGATTGCTCAGCGACGGCCACATACTTTTGGAAGGCGTGCCTGGCCTGGCGAAAACCACGGCCATCAAATCGCTGGCCCAGTCGTTGGCCACCGAGTTTCGCCGCATCCAGTTCACGCCCGATCTGTTGCCGGCCGACTTGATCGGCACAATGATTTACGTCCCATCCGAGGCGCAATTTCGCACGCGCAAGGGCCCGATCTTCTCCAACTTCATTCTGGCCGACGAAATCAACCGGGCGCCCTCGAAGGTGCAGTCGGCGTTGCTCGAGGCCATGCAAGAGCGGCAGGTCACCATCGGCGATCACACATATCCGCTGCCCGGGCTTTTTCTGGTGATGGCCACGCAGAACCCGATCGAGCAGGAGGGCACATACCCGCTGCCCGAGGCCCAAGTCGATCGCTTCATGCTAAAGGTGAAAATCACCTACCCGCAGGCCGACGAGGAACGCAAGATCCTGGACATGTCGCTGGACGGCACTGCCAGGGCGATCAAGCCGGTGGTGCAACCCGCTGACGTGCGGGCCATGCAGGACGTGGTCAAAATGATCTACATCGACGATCAGGTGAAGCAGTACATTTTGAACCTGGCCCGGTCCACGCGCGATCCGGCGGCATTTAAAATGAAGACCCTTCAGCCGCTTATCGAATACGGCGCTTCGCCCCGGGCGTCGATTTACCTGGGCCTGGGCGCCCGGGCAATGGCCTTTCTGCAAGGACGCGGATATGTCACTCCCCAAGACGTAAAAGACATCGCCTACGACGTGCTGCGGCATCGCATCATCCTCACATACGAAGCCGAAGCCGAACAAATGACTAGTGAAGACGTGATTAAAACAATTTTGAATACCGTCCCCGTGCCATAAAAATAATTTGGGTTCAGGGTTCGGGGTTCAGGGTTCAGAACTTTAATGTAAAGTCGTTATCTAAACTTTTACTATTACCACTGACATCTGAATCCTGACCACTGAACCCTGAACCCTGACCACTTAACCATGCCCGAACAAAACATCAGCGAAATTTTGAAGAAGGTGCAGCGTATCCAGATCGTGGCCAATCGCACGGTCAACGATCTGATGGCCGGACAATATAAAAGCGTGTTCCGCGGCCGGGGCATGGAGTTCGACGAGGTCCGCGAATACCAGCCCGGCGACGATATTCGCACCATCGACTGGAACGTAACCGCGCGGACCGGCACGCCGTTTATCAAGCGCTTTTGCGAAGAACGCGAATTGACCGTGCTGCTTCTGGTCGATGTTTCGGCCTCGGGCGTTTTCGGCTCCGGTGAGCAGTCGAAAATGGACCTGACCGTGGAAGTGGCCGCGATGCTGATGTTCTCGGCCCTGAAGAACAACGACAAGGTGGGGCTGATCACTTTTTGCGATAAGGTGATCGACTACTTTCCGCCCCGCAAAGGCAAATCGAACTTGCTGAAACTCATCCGCCATCTGATCTCGGCCGAGGCGGCCCCGCGCGAGACCAACCTTGCCGTGGCCCTGGATTACCTTAACAGGGTGCAAAAACGCCGGGCAGTGGTGTTTTTAATGAGCGATTTCCTGGCCCCTTCCGCCCGGCACACCATGACCGTGGCCAACCGGCGTCACGACTTGATCGCCGTGACAGTGACCGATCCCCGCGAGCAATCCCTCTCGGACGTGGGATTCATCACGCTAAAGGACGCCGAGACGGGCCAGATCGTGGAACTCGACACCCGGCAGCCCCAAGTCCGGGCGATGTTCGAGTCGCACTCGTCGCAATGGGCCCGGGACCTGGCCGAAACTCTGAAAAAAGCGGGCGTGGACCAGCTTGCCATCCAAACCGACGAGGATTACCAAAAAAGCTTCCGGCGGTTCTTCCACATGCGTGAGAGGAGGTTCCGCTGATGAACAAAAATGCAAATTGTAAATTGCAAATTGCAAATTGCAAATTGACCATAAAGCCGCGACCGTCGCTTGCGTCGTATGTAAAGCCGCGACCATTGGTCGCGCTGTGTGAGTATCCTCGACCATTGGCCGCGACGGCGATAATTTTATTATTTCTTTTTGCCGCGGGATGCACGCATTATTCGGAAAATGCCCAACCGTCATCGCCGCAAAAGAATCCGGCCTATTCAGAAGTCGAGCGCGGGCCGGTCAAGGTGACGGCCGAAGTCCAGCCTGCCAAGGCGCAGCTCTCGGACGAGCCCGTTCTGACGTTGACTATCGAATACGAACAAGGCGTAGAGATCGAAAAACCGCCTTTTGGCGCATCTATGGGAAGTTTCCTGGTCCGCGATTTTCACGAACCGCTGACCAAAACCCGCAATGGCCGGGAAATAATCCAACAAGTGTATACCCTCGAGCCGATGCAAACCGGCAAACTGTTGATCGATCCGATCAGCGTCACATTCACCGATTTAAGACCCAATGGCGACGAAAAAACCCACACTATTCAGACCGAGGCCCTGGCGGTGGAAATCACGTCGATGGTGGGCGATAGCGTTCCATCGCTGGCCAATCTTCATACCGCGGCAGGACCGGTTGATCTTCCTACGTACGGATCGATACTGGGCTGGTCGATGGTTATCATCTGCATTGCACTGACGATCACCGGCTGGCTGACCAGACGCCACTTCAAGCGCAGACAAGTCGCGGCCGCAGTGGTTCTCTCGCCCGAAGAATTGGCACAAGTGGAATTGGAAGAACTGACTCGATCCGGCCTGGCCGAAACCGACGTGGTGCAATTCTACGTGGAGCTGACCGCCGTGGTGCGGCGTTACATCGAGCGGACCACCGGCATCCGCGCGCCAGAGCAAACCACCGAGGAGTTTTTGCGCGAAATCAGCCAGGCGAACACATTCAACCGCGATACGAACGAGCGGCTACGGAATTTTTTGGAGTCGGCCGATTTGGTGAAATTCGCCGCTTTCAGGCCGCGGCATGAAGACGTCGAGGAGAGTTTTTCCAGGGCGAAAATCTTCATCGGTCTGAAATCGCAAGAACCGGCGCGGCAACCACGGGAGGCGGCCGTATGATGGGATTTCGCTTTCAGGATCCGTTGTGGCTGTTGCTCTTGATTCCCTTGGCGGTCGTGGGACTGTGGATGCTTAGCCGGCGGCGGCCCGCCGCGGTATTGTATTCCAGCGTGGAACTTCTCAAGAATCTGCCGGTCACTTGGGCGCAGCGCGTAAAACGATTGCTGCCGGGGATTTTTCTGGCGGGCTTGGGACTTTTAGTCTTTGCTTTGGCCCGGCCGCAGCACGGCAAAGAGGAATTCCGCATCCGGGCCGAAGGGATCGCCATCGAGATGGTCGTCGATCGGTCCGGCTCGATGCGGGCCATGGATTTCGAGCTTGATAATAAACAGGCGTCTCGGATAGAGGTGGTGAAAAATGTATTTAAGGATTTCGTCAGCGGCGAAGGCGGATTGGCCGGACGACCCGACGATCTGATCGGACTTATAGATTTCGGCGGCTTTGTCGAAACCAAATGCCCGTTGACCTTCGATCACGGGGCGTTGCTGCAACTGCTCGACACGGTGAAAATCCCCGGGCCGATTTACGATGCGCGGGGCAATATGATTAACGCACGGATATTGCAGGAAGAACTATCTACCGCCATCGGCGACGCACTGGCAACGGCCGTCGAACGATTAAAACCCATCAAAGCCAAGAGCAAAATCATCATTCTTTTAAGCGACGGCGAGAGCAACGCCGGGGTGGTCGATCCCATCGAGGCGGCCCAAGCGGCAAAGGCCTACGGCATTAAAATTTATACCATCGGCATCGGCACTACCGGCTTCGTTCCCGTGCCGGAAGAAGACGCCTTCGGCCGCCAGGTATTGATGCAGGAACAGGTAGAGATCGACGAAAGGGCCTTGAAAATGATCGCCGACGCCACCGGCGGGAAATACTACAACGCCCAAGATACTGACAAACTCAGAAATATCTATGCCGACATCGATAAATTGGAAAAAACCACCACCGAAGGCCGCCTGTACACCGAATATCGCGAACTGTTTTCCTACGCCCTATTCCCCGGCCTGGGATTAATGCTTTTAGAAATGGTATTGGCATGCACGAGATTTAGATCATTGCCATAATGGAACAATTAGACCGCAAATAAACTTATTGCAAATTGCAAATTGTAAAATGCAAATTTCAAATTGAACAGAAACTAAATGCCGTGTTCTATGCCGAATTCATATCTTTACTCTTGTTCAATTTGCAATTTGAAATTTGCAATGTCCAATTTGCAATATAATATGTGTACACAAAAACACTCTAAAACTTGACCATAATAGCTACGAATGAACTTCGATCGTCCCGGTATGTTGCTGTTGCTGTGGATTCTGCCGCTGGTTGCGGGGCTGATGATATATGCCCAGCGCAAGCGGGCGGCGGCAGCCAGACGGTTTGTGCAATCGTCGATGCTCGCCCGGCTTATGCCGCCGATTATGGTCGCGCGCCCGTGGATCAAAGGGACATTGGTATTATTGGGTCTGGCGGCGATCATCGTTGCCTGCGCAAGACCGCGTTTCGGCGTGTATTTCGAGAAGACCGTGCAGCGGGGCGTGGATTGCTTTATTTGCCTGGACGTTTCCCGGTCCATGCTCGCCGAAGACGTGGCGCCCAACCGGCTGGGGCGGGCGAAATCCGATATCCGCGATCTGCTGAAAAAACTGGCCGGCGACCACGTGGGGTTGATCGTCTTTGCCGGAAAGCCGGTGGTCAAGGTTCCGCTAACGACCGACGACGGATTCTTCAGCACGGTGCTCGACGAGGTCGACACGCACAGCGCGCCCCGCGGCGGCACGCTTATCGGCGACGCCATCCGCAAGGCCATGGAAGCCATGCCTCCCAGGGCCGACCACGACCGGATTATCGTGCTTATAACCGACGGCGAGGACCAGGAGTCGTACGCCGCCGAAGCCGCCAAACAGGCCGCCGAAAAAGGCATCAAAATCTTCACCGTGGGTTTGGGCGATTCCGCCGAGGGGGCGCGGATACCCATCCGCGGCGAGTCGGGCGGGCTGACTTATATAAAAGAGGAAGATAAAAAGGAGCATTGGTCAAAAACAGATCAAGACCTCTTAAAGCAAATCGCTCTGGCCACCGGCGGGGCCCACATTCCCGCCGGCACCAAAGCCTACGACCTGGGCCAGGTCTACGAAGACCATCTGGCCAACCTGGCCCGGGGCGAGGAAGAAAATCAAAAACGAAAACGATTCCAAGAGCGATATCAAATCTTCCTTGGCTTGGGGATAGCCCTGCTGGCCCTGGAGCGGATGATTCCGATTTATGGCCGGTCGAATGGGCGGGGGAGCAAATAAGATGATTGCAAATTGTAAATTGCAAATTGCAAATTGCAAATTGCGAAACGTATGTGTGCTACTGCTTGCTCGCAAGCAGTGCCTGCCATTGATGGCATTAATTATATTTTTTCTGTTTTGCTGCTCAGTATTTGCCGGATCGAGCGATGCGGCCGGCAAGGTGCGAGAGGGGATTGCCCAATTCCAAGGCGGAGATTTCAAGGCCGCGGCCGAGGCATTTTCCGCCGCCGACGAAGCGCTGCCCAACGAACTAAAGATCGCCTTTGATCGCGGTTGCGCGTACGCTGCCGGCGGCGAGTATGACAAGGCCATCGAGCAGTTCCAAAAAGCGGCCGCGGCGTCGGATCACAAGTTGGCCGGGCTGGCTAATTATAACCTCGGCGGCGTGGCGGTGGCCCAGGCTAAGGCTAAACTGGGCCAAAAACCCGAGGAGGCCGAAGGCGACGCCCGCACCGCCGCACTGGAATTCTTGATTCAAGCGGCCAGGCATTATCACGACGCCTTAAGCATGGACAGTGAAAATTCCGACGCCCGATACAATCTCGAAACCATCCGCTTGTGGATCAAACATATCCAGGACGTGTGGCAGAAGCGAGACCGGCAAAAACGCCGCGACAGCATGAACCTTTTGCAATACCTGGAATGGTTGGAAAGCGAGCAAAGATCATTAAAACAAATAGATAAAGAATTCGGCGCCGCGAAACCTTCGCCCCGGCAGCGCGAGGCGATCCGCGCGGCCGAGAGCGCCCAGCGCACGCTGGCCGAAGAGATCCAGCCGTTGAAAGAGAAGATCGCCGCAACCTTATCCTCGCCGCAGCAACAGCCCGGCGCGAACCAGGCGGCCTCGCCCAGCGCCGACGTGCAAAAAGCGGTTGAACTGCTCCAACGCCTGGCCGACGAGGTCCGAGGGTCGATGGGCAAGGCGGCCGATTCGCTGGCCGGGGAGTCGTTTTCCCAAGCCGCCGAGTCGCAATCCCAGGCCGTGGAAACCATAGACCAGATCTTCATGGCCGTCGCTCCATACGCAAACTTGGTGCAGAGGGGAATCAATCGGCAAGAGGAGTTGATCAATCAATCGCCCGCCGCGGAAAAGCAAGAGAACGCAAACAAACAAAATGCTTCGGCTAATCCGTCGCAACCCCAGCCCGAAGCGCAAGCGGCGCAACACCAGCCCGAAGCGCAAGCGAGGGATTCCAAGTCGCCTTTTGACGGCAACGAGGCCGCCTGGAACCAACGCTTTATCGCCCGGTACGGACGCATACTTTCAGCCAAGGCCCGCAGGGAGTTGGAGCAACTCGA